>JBBQSI010000055.1:0-11584 GCA_038213975.1 Chitinophagales bacterium | reverse complement strand
GTTTCTTTACCCATGCATACCGAAATGGATGAAGAACAACTTGAATTTGTCTCAAAAAAAGTATTAGAATTTATTAATAACAAACCCTAAAAAACTAAAAAATGAACATCGCTGTTATTGGCACCGGCTACGTAGGATTAGTTACCGGTACCTGCTTTTCAGAAACTGGTAACAACGTCACATGTGTGGATATTGATCGGGCTAAAGTAGAGAAGCTATCCTCCGGAAAAATAACCATATACGAGCCCGGCCTCGAAAAAATATTTTTAAGAAATACAAAAGAGGAGCGCCTAAGATTTACCACTTCTATTAAAGATGCTATCGCGGATGCAAGGATAGTCTTCTTGGCATTACCTACTCCGCCCGATGAAGACGGAAGCGCTGATCTGAAATATGTTTTAAAGGTTGCGCATGATATAGGCAAATTGCTCAAGAAGGATGATTACAAAATCATTATCAATAAAAGTACGGTCCCTGTTGGCACCGCCGATAAAGTGAGGAATGCAATCCTGAACAGTGCAGAAGAATCAAAAAATCTGGACATTGAAGACGCATTTGACGTCGTGAGCAATCCTGAGTTTTTGCGTGAAGGGGTAGCTGTGGACGATTTTATGAAGCCGGATAGAGTAGTTATCGGCACTTCGTCAGAAAGGGCCAAAGAAGTTTTAGCAGAGTTATATGCACCATTTGTCCGCCAGGGTAATCCCATCCTTTTCATGGATGAGAAATCTTCAGAGTTGACAAAATATGCAGCTAACTCATTTCTCGCTACTAAGATTTCTTTCATGAACGAGATTGCTCAGCTTTGTGAAAAGTTGGGTGCCGACGTGGACATGGTTCGCCGGGGCATAGGAAGTGATGAGCGCATTGGCCGCAGGTTTCTTTTTCCTGGTATTGGATACGGCGGAAGTTGTTTTCCAAAAGATGTGAAAGCACTGGCTAAATCGTCGCACCAGGCAAGCTATAATTTTAAAATACTGGAAGCGGTGATGCAGGTAAACGAAATGCAGAAGCACCACCTGATCCCAAAAATCAAAAGATATTTCAACGATGATTTGCAGGGTAAGAAGTTTGCCATGTGGGGCCTCGCTTTTAAGCCAAATACTGATGACATCAGGGAAGCACCTGCTTTAACGATGATCGAAGAATTGACGGCTGCCGGCGCTTCAGTGGCCGCTTTCGATCCGGAAGCAATGGCCAACGTAAAAAGAGATATCGGCGACAAGATTACGTATTCTGATAATCAATACGACTCATTAGAGGGTGCTGATGCGCTGATCATTGCCACTGAATGGAGTGAGTTCAGGACGCCAGACTTCAAGAAAATTGACACCTTGTTGAAAAACAAAGTAATTTTTGACGGGCGAAACCTTTTCGATTTGGCTAAAATGGAGGAGCTTGGATTCCACTACGAAAGTATCGGGCGCCAGTCAGTCGCTCTGCTTGTTAACAAAAAGTCAACAGTAACCTCGTAATCGAGTAGCATAATTCAATAGATTTAGACAGAGGTAGATTTCTAAAAAATGGAAAAACAAGTTGGCGCCGGTGACGGTGTAAAACAGCAGGAGGATCTGCGCGGCAAGCGTATATTAATTACAGGAGCAGCAGGCTTCCTTGGCTCGCATCTCTGCGACCTTTGTTTCTCTAAAGGTTTGCACGTGATTGGGATGGATAATCTTATCACGGGCGATATGAAGAATATCGAGCACCTCTTTAAGAACAGGGATTTCGAGTTTTATCACCACGATGTATCTAAGTTTATTCACGTTCCCGGTCAACTTGATTATATCCTTCATTTTGCATCACCTGCAAGCCCTATCGATTATCTGAAGATCCCGATTCAAACACTTAAAGTAGGGTCTCTCGGTACGCACAATTGCCTGGGACTGGCATTGGCAAAAAATGCCCGGATATTGGTTGCATCAACCAGCGAGGTATACGGCGATCCGCAGGTGCATCCCCAGAATGAAAACTATTGGGGCAACGTGAATCCCATTGGCCCGAGGGGGGTATACGACGAAGCCAAGCGCTTCCAGGAAGCCATCACTATGGCCTATCATACTTTCCACGGCCTGGAGACAAGGATCGTTAGAATCTTCAACACATATGGCCCAAGGATGCGGTTAAATGATGGAAGAGCATTGCCGGCGTTTATCGGACAGGCGCTCCGGGGTGAGGACTTAACCGTCTTTGGAGACGGCAGCCAGACCCGGAGCTTTTGCTATGTTTCCGACTTGGTGGAAGGGATATTTCGCTTGCTTATGAGCGATTATGCTTACCCTGTAAATATTGGTAACCCAGACCAGATAACTCTGAAAGAATTTGCTGAAGAAATAATAACACTTACCGGAACAGATCAAAAAATCGCCTATCACCCACTTCCACAGGATGATCCAAAGCAGCGCCAGCCCGATATAGCAAAGGCGAAGGAATTGCTTGATTGGGAGCCAAAGGTAAATAGGGCCGAAGGCTTGAAAATCACCTACGACTACTTCAAAACGCTTTCGGAAGAGGATCTTTATAAGCTTCCAAAGGAATTCGAAAGCAGGCGATGAACTATAGGCCTGCTTTTTAAATACTCCTCACCTGCAAATCTTTTCTTTAATTTGCGCAACTTTTATGCACCCGGAATAATCAGTCCGCATACAAGTAACAGTATTCTATGTACGAGGAATTAGTTGAAAAGAAGAAGAAATTAGCCGTAATTGGTCTCGGCTACGTCGGACTTCCTATCGCGCTTGAATTTGCCAGGAAAATATCGGTTATTGGTTTTGATATCAATCCGCGGCGCATTGAGTTAATGAAAAGCGGGGTAGACCCCAGCAATGAATTGCAGAAAAGTGATTTCAATGGATGTGATATCCTTTTTACTTCCGATCTAAGTCAACTCAAAGAAGCCGAATTTTTTATCGTCGCTGTTCCTACTCCTGTTGACGCTAACAATGTCCCGGATCTCGTGCCTGTGCTAAAGGCAAGTGAAACGATCGGGAAGGTGCTGAAAGCCGGTGACTATGTAGTGTATGAAAGTACTGTGTACCCCGGATGTACCGAAGAAGATTGCCTGCCGCTGATTGAAAAACTTTCAGGATTGAAAGTTTGTGAGGATTTTAAATTGGGTTATTCACCCGAGCGGATAAACCCGGGGGATAAAGAGCACACCCTTTCTTCAATAATCAAAGTTGTGAGTGGCTGTGATACCGAAAGCCTGGAAACGATTGCAAAAGTTTACGAGCTTGTCGTCAAAGCCGGCGTTCATCGTGCCTCCTCCATTAAAGTGGCAGAGGCTGCGAAGATCATTGAAAATACCCAGCGGGATTTGAACATTGCCTTGATGAATGAACTTTCTATCATCTTCGACAAGATGAACATCAACACCTACGAAGTGTTGGAGGCCGCAGGAACTAAGTGGAACTTCCTGAGATTTCAACCGGGCCTGGTAGGAGGTCACTGTATAGGTGTTGATCCGTACTACCTCACTTATAAGTCTAAAAAACTTGGCTATCATGCCCAGGTAATTTTAGCCGGCCGGCAGATAAATGATGGCATGGCCGGCCACGTTGCTAAAAAAGTAATTCAGCATATCATTGCTTGCAACGGAGCTCTGAAGGAAGCAAAAGTGTTGATAATGGGCGCAACATTTAAAGAAAATGTAAGTGACATACGCAATTCCAAAGTTGCCGATGTCGTCAAAGAACTCAAATCATTTTCAGTGATTGTTCATGTTACAGATCCCCATGCAAGTAGCGAAGAACTTGAACATGAGTACGGATTTGGCTTAGCAGAAGAACTTTCAAACGACTATGAAGCGGTAATTATGACGGTGCCGCATAAGGCATATCAGCACATGACGGATGCTGAGTTTGCCGCTCTTACAAAGCCACATGCCATCATTGCCGACATAAAAGGTACTTTCAAAAATTCTGTAACAAGCCGGAAATACTGGAGCCTGTAAGACCATAAATAAATCTCAGTGAATCAAAAATTTCACACCACCAATCTTGAAAATCTCTCGTTCTTAATCACAGGCGGTGCTGGCTTTATCGGCAGTCACATTGCGGAGTACTTGCTCGCTAATGGGAGCAAGCGTGTTCGGGTCCTTGACAATCTTTCCACTGGTCTCAAAAGCAACATAGAACTCTTACAAAAATATTCGGCATTTGAATTTTTAGAAGGAGACATCAGGAACACTGACCAGTGCGCCTTTGCGTGTGAAGGAATTGACTATGTTTCCCACCAGGCAGCACTTGGCTCGGTTCCCCGCTCGATAAAGGATCCGGTTTCTACAAATGATGTCAATGTGGGCGGCTTTGTAAAGATGGCGACTGCTGCTGCAAATGCTAAAATCAGTGGATTTGTTTATGCATCCTCCTCTTCAGTGTATGGCGATGAAGCTTCGTTGCCGAAAATAGAAAGCCGCACCGGCAATTGTCTTTCTCCTTATGCTGTAAGCAAAAAGGCAAATGAATTATATGCTTCTGTTTTTGGCGCATTAGGCGACATGCCGCTGACTGGTTTTCGTTATTTTAATGTTTTTGGCCCACGCCAGAATCCGAAGGGTCAATATGCCGCGGTTATTCCACTCTTCGTTGATGCTATTATGCGCGGCGAGGCAGCCAGTATAAATGGCGATGGAGAACAAACAAGGGATTTCACTTACGTGGAAAATGCGGTTCAGGTAAATGTACTTGCGATGCTTACGAAAAATTCTTCTGCGTTGAATAAAGTTTATAATGTAGCGGTAGGGAAAAATTTTTCCGTGAATTTCCTTTACCAGAGCATTTTAAAGCATTTCGGCAAAAATATTCAGCCCGTGTACCAGGGTCCGCGGGCGGGAGATGTGAGAAATTCTTTAGCTGACATCTCGTTGGCTGAAGACTTATTAGATTACAAGCCAACGGTAAATTTTGCAGATGGTTTGGTGAGAACAATTGAATATTTTCAGCACCAACCTCAATGAAAAGTTTTTTCTTCGCGAATTGAACCAGTATTTACATGGCATCAGGATTTGAACAGACAGAGTTCCCGGGGTTATTAGTTTATACGCCAAAAGTTTTCAGCGACCCGCGGGGCTACTTTTTCGAGAGCTTCAACGGGAAGAGTTTTTTGGCGGGTGGTGCTGGGATCAATTTTGTCCAGGACAACCAGGCTTTCTCTTCTTACGGTGTTGTTCGCGGCTTGCATTTTCAAAGGTCTCCCTATGCACAAACAAAATTGATCCGGGCACTGGCCGGAGAAATATTGGACGTCGTTGTTGATATCCGTAGGGGTTCTCCCACTTTTGGGAAATCCTTTTCCATACTTCTTTCTGCAGAAAACAAACAACAATTGCTGATTCCTAAAGGGTTTGCGCACGGTTATTCCGTGATTAGCGATACGGCGGAAGTCTTCTATAAGTGCGATGCTTTTTATTACAAGGAAAGTGAGGGGGGTATAGCCTGGGACGATATGGCGCTGGCTATTGACTGGCGAATTCCCCGCGGAGAAGAAATTATTTCTGAGAAAGATATGTGTTATCCAAGCCTGGCGGACAGCGAGGTTTATTTTACATTCCAGGATGAAAAGTAGCGGCCGGGACGAGGTACAAGTTGTAAAAAAAAGCATCCTGGTTACAGGCGCAAACGGTCAACTGGGAAATGAAGTCCGGAAAGCCGCAAAATCCTTACCTAAGTTTAATTTTCACTTTACCAGCCGGGCTGAGCTTTCCCTAAAAAATCCGGATGAACTGCAGTCAGCCTTCGATGGTCAATACCATTACTGTATCAACTGTGCAGCGTACACAGCTGTAGACAAAGCTGAAGAACAGGAAGAAGAGGCATTCGCCATCAACGCAACTGCAGTGGAGACACTCGGAATCCTTAGTAAAGCACATCGGACTAAATTGATTCATATCTCAACGGATTATGTTTTTGATGGCAACAGCGAAAGCCCCTGGAAAGAAGAGGATAAAGTTTCACCCCTGAACGTGTACGGCCGGTCGAAGCTAAAGGGGGAGGAACTGCTGCTTAATAAAAATCCCAATGCACTGATCATTAGAACTTCCTGGGTGTACTCTTCCTTCGGAAATAATTTTGTAAAAACGATTTTGAGGTTGTGTGCGGGGAAGGATACATTGAATGTAATCGATGATCAATATGGCTGCCCGACTTACGCGGCCAATATTGCCGGCGTGATTTTCCAGGCCATTCGTCAATCCGAAGAAGGGCAGCAACTTTCCGGCATTCTTCATTATTGTGATGACGGCGCCACCACCTGGTTCAATTTTGCACTGGCAATCCGCGACCTTGCAGGTCTTTCATGTGACATTCAACCCATACACGCTGCTCAATATAAGACGGCAGCGCAAAGACCTAAGTATTCTGTATTGGACACAAGTAAAATCCGGAACCTGCTTGACTGGTATATCCCGGCCTGGAAGGAAAGCCTGGCCGAATGCATAAAGGAAATAAAATCAGCAACATGAATGTAGAAGAAATAAGGTCTTTTGCTTTGAGTTTTAATGGAGTTTCCGAGTCATTTCCCTTTGGAGAAGAAACACTTGTGTTTAAAATCAACAACAAAATTTTCCTCCTGGTTTCGCTGGAAGCACATCCCGTGCAATTCAATGTAAAATGCGATCCTGGCGAAGCAATGCTTTTACGGGAAAAATATGCTGCAATTCTTCCGGGATATCACATGAATAAAAAGCATTGGAATACAGTATTGGTTGACGGATCTGTAAAGCAAGATGAGTTAAAAACCTTTATCGAAAATTCATACCGCCTGGTAGCACCAAAACGGTAAAGCACCTGATTTAACAGTACAACCAGGAGCGCAGGTGTTTTTTCATCTACTTTTGAACACCATCTTCGGCGCGGCACGTTATGAAAATTCTGGACTGGTATATCTTAAAAAAATTTATTGTCACTTTTTTCTTTTGCCTGCTGGCCCTCACCTTCCTCGTCGTAATTGTGGACCTGAGTGAGCGCACCGATGATTTTGCCAAAACCGGTCTGCCGGTTTCCACTATAATTAGTGAATATTATTTTGGGTTCATCCCACGCATGGATGCTATGCTCTTTCCGCTTTTTATTTTTATCTCGGTTATTTTTTTTACATCTAAAATGGCTAACCGGTCAGAGATCATTGCAATGCTCAGCAGCGGGATTAGTTTTCGCAGATTTCTTTATCCATATATCGTTGGAGGAGTTTTGTTTACTGCTTTCCTTTGGTGGGCTAACCAATACCTGCTGCCGCCGGCCAATCAAAAGTGGGCGACTTTCAATTCAAAATACATCGATTTCAACTATGCGGCATATCAGAATACTGCTACCATCAACAACAAATATTTTAAGCTGGATTCCTTTTCATATGCTGGTATCAGGTATTATGACACTACGAATAAGAGCGGCAACAATTTCTTCATTCAAACTTTTGATGGCACCAACCTTACTTATGCTCTTCGGGCGCAGTCAATCATGTGGGATACGGGACAGCGAAAGTGGCGGCTAACCAACGTAGTGGAAAGAAATATCAGGGGATTGAGAACTTCTGTGGAGAGATTTCCGACAAAGCATATGAATTTTAATTTCCGCCCCGGCGATCTTAAGCAGGATGACTACATGAAAGATAAACTTACCACACCTGCCCTCAACCGGTATATTGAGCTGGAGCGAACACGTGGTTCCGAGAACGTAAATACGCTGCTGCTGGAAAAACACAATAGAAATGCAAACCCCGCTTCGGTCTTCATCCTTACGATAATTGGCGCTACCATGGCCTCCAGGAAAACACGCGGCGGTAGCGGGCTGCACCTCGCTTTTGGGGTTCTTATCTGCGTCGTGTACATTCTCGTTGGGAGATTTTCTTCCGTTTTTTCGATGAAAGGAAATTTAAACCCGATGTTTGCCGCGTGGCTTCCCAACTGCATATTTGGGGTAATTGCCTGGGTGCTATATAGGTGGAATTCAAGGTAGTAAGCTTCCGATTTCAACGTTCAAATGCAATATTTCATTTGTTTCGCGTCAGGTGTAACGTTAACTTTATACGCCTCCTCACCCGGGTTATAAGATCAAATTAAAAAGTTATTTCGATATGGGTATCCTCATGGACAAGTTCAAAGAAAAAGCAGATACGCTCTCTTCTGAAGTAAAGGAAATAGTAAAAAAGCACGGAGACAAAGTGATCGGAGAAGTAAAACTTTCCCAGATATACCAGGGCATGAGGGGAATCACGGGTTTGATCACGGAAACATCTTTACTTGACCCCCAGGATGGCATCCGTTTTCGCGGATACTCTATTCCAGAGTTGCAAAAAAAATTGCCGAAGGCAGAAGGTGGCAGCGAGCCCCTCCCGGAAGGATTGTTTTATTTAATGCTTGTTGGCGAATTACCGACTGATGAGGATGCGCAATACATCAGCAACATCTGGCAGCGCCGCAGCCACGTGCCAAATCATGTTTTCGCCACCATTGAAGCATTACCGCTGAGTACCCATCCCATGACGCAGTTTGTGGTGGGCATCATGGCATTGCAAACAGAAAGCAAATTTGCAAAGAAGTATGCACAGGGGATGAGCAAGACGGACTATTGGGAGGCGGCCTTTGAAGACTCCATGGATTTGATAGCGAGACTTCCCCGCATAGCTTCCTATATCTACCGGAGAAAATACAAATTTGGCGTACACATACAGCCTGACGGATTGTTGGATTGGGCCGGCAATTTCGCGCACATGCTTGGCTTTGAAGACGAGAGCTTCAGGGAGCTTATGCGGCTCTATATGACGATCCATTGCGATCATGAGGGAGGCAATGTTTCGGCCCATGCTACTCACCTCGTCGGGTCTGCTTTGAGCGACCCATATCTGGCTTTTGCTGCGGGGATGAATGGGCTGGCCGGACCGCTGCATGGCCTGGCAAACCAGGAAGTGATAAAGTGGATATACGAAATGCGTGAGGAGCTTAAGACAGATCTACCTAACAAAAAACAGATAACGGCGTATGTGAAAAAAACACTCGCAGAGGGCAAAGTAGTGCCTGGCTATGGCCATGCGGTGTTGCGGAAAACTGATCCACGCTTTGATGCACAAATGACTTTTGGTAAGAAACATTTGCCCGACGATCCGCTGCTGCAGACCGTTTGGAATATATATGAGGCAGTACCCCCTGTACTAAAATCTTTGGGTAAAGTAAAAAATCCATGGCCAAATGTAGATGCACACAGCGGTGCGCTGCTTGTTCATTACGGCTTGGTTGAATACGAATTCTATACTGTCCTTTTCGGCGTATCCAGGTCCCTTGGGGTATTAGCGAGCCTTTGTTGGGATCGTGCCCTTGGGTTGCCGCTTGAGAGGCCCAAGTCAGTCTCCAACAGGATCGTGAAACTATGGCTGGAAGGCAAAGAAGAAATTTGGGGAGGCGATTAATCAGTTTAGGCGCATCGCGTTATATTTGCGCCGGATAAAACGGGGAATTAGCTCAGTTGGCTAGAGCGTTTGCATGGCATGCAAAAGGCCACCGGTTCGAGCCCGGTATTCTCCACTACTCTCACTCTTCATTCCTACCTACCCTATGATCAGGCCAGTCTTTTTCATCTTATTTCTTTTTTTGTTTTCTGGTCTTTCACAAGCTCAGCCAGTTCCTTCAGAAAGGCAACTTACCTGGCAGCAAATGGAAACCACTGCCTTTTTGCATTTTACAGTAAACACATTTACGGGGAAAGAGTGGGGAGATGGCACAGAAAGCGAGGAGATTTTTAATCCGTCCAATTTTGATGCGGACCAAATCATTGGCACGTTAAAATCAGCGGGGTTCAAGATGGCGATTATCACCGCTAAGCACCATGATGGATTTTGCCTGTGGCCATCTAAGTTTACTGAACATAGCGTGAAAAATAGTCCGTGGAAGAATGGTAATGGAGACGTGGTAAAGGAAATTGCCGATGCCTGTAAAAGGCATGGAATCAAGTTTGGGTTTTACTTATCTCCCTGGGACCGGCACGAAGCATCTTACGGCTCCCCCGGCTATAATACTTTCTACAAAAACCAGTTAACAGAGTTGCTTACGAATTATGGTCCTGTTTACGAATTATGGTTCGATGGGGCAAAAGGTGAGAATGCTAAAGGTATGCAGTACGATTTCGACGGGTACTGGAGTTTGGTACGAAAACTTCAACCAACAGCAGTCATGTTTTCAGATGCTGGTCCCGATGTTCGCTGGGTGGGCAATGAAAGAGGTAACGCAGGAGAGACATGCTGGTCTACCATCGATCTGGAAGGTCTTGCTCCCGGCAAAGCGGATCCTGCCTATTTGAACACAGGAGATAAAGCGGGTACTTCCTGGGTTCCGGCCGAAACGGACGTTTCTATCAGGCCGGGTTGGTTTTATCATCCGGAAGAAGATTCCTTGGTAAAAGATGGGAAAGCGCTGGCGAATCTATATTACCAATCAGTTGGGAGGAACAGCCTGCTGTTATTAAATGTACCTCCGAATCAAAGCGGTTTGATCAGTGCTGCTGACAGCAACAACCTCATGGATTTTAAAAAAATTCTGGACGAAACTTTTTCCAAAAACCTGCTACAGGGTTCAGCAGGCAAATCCCTGGCAGATGGTGACTTGAAAACAGATCATTTTAAAACAAGGTGAATCCAAAATCTTTTCCTTGAAAAAACCGGTAACATTCAACAGGATCTCTTTGCAGGAAAATATTTCCCTGGGGCAATACAACGAAAGTGCATTACTTGAATATTGGGATGCAAGCGGATGGAAAAAGCTGGGGGACTTCACCACAATCGGGTACAAGCGACTCATTCGCACGGATAAAATCACAACGAGCAAATTGCGTATTTCGATACTCAAATCCCTGGCACCCGTTCACCTTGCAGAGGTTGGTGCCTACCTGGCGGTATCAGAGTAGATAGCTGCGCCTGTCATTGGCTACTTTTACAGTTCATGAAAAAAATACTCATCACTGGCGGCGCGGGTTTCATTGGTAGCCATCTTGCAAAAAGGCTGTTATCAATTGGTGATCATGAAGTACATGTAATAGACAACTTTGATAATTTCTATTCTCAAAAGCAGAAGGATGGCAATGTAGCCGGAGTAAAGAGGGTAGGTAATTTTCATTTTTACAATATCGACATTCGTGATGCGCAGGCTTTGTCAACATTGCCCCGGGTAGACGCAATTTTTCACCTGGCTGCAAAGGCCGGCGTACGCCCGAGTATCGCGGATCCCAAAGTCTACTTCGACGTCAATGTTGCAGGTACGCAAAATCTCCTGGAATTCGCAAAAGAAAAATCAATAAAAAAATTTGTTTTCGCTTCTTCCAGCAGCGTATATGGCGTGAATGAAAATGTACCCTGGAATGAAAATGAAAATTTACAGCCCATAAGCCCATACGCGGCTTCAAAACTATCCGGCGAAATGTTAGGGCACGTTTACCACAAGCTATATGATATACAGTTTTTAGCGTTGCGGTTGTTCACCGTATATGGCCCCTCACAGCGACCTGACCTTGCTATTCACAGCTTCTTCAGAAAGATAAAAAATGGAGATGCAATCAACGTAAATGGTGATGGCACTACCGACAGAGATTACACTTTTGTCGGA
>JBBQSI010000054.1:0-11745 GCA_038213975.1 Chitinophagales bacterium | reverse complement strand
AAAAGGAGACGATATTTTTACGGGCGGTCGTGCATACTATGCCCACCCAAATTATAAAGGCGATAATTATCCAACGATCATTCATCAGAGTAGTGCGACAGGTATGCAGGCGATCCCAACAACCGGCGTGGCGCAGGGCATTGCCTCCCTGGAAGAAATTGAAGCGAGTTCGTTAAAAGCAGGTGACAATGGAGAATTACCTGTGGTCGTATGTTCTATTGGTGATGCCAGCCTCACCGAAGGAGAAGTGAGTGAGGCGCTTCAATTTGCCTCACTCAAAAATCTTCCAATCATTTACCTGGTGCAGGACAATGACTGGGGTATCAGTGTGAGCGCTGCGGAATCGCGAAACACGGATGCTTATGAGTTCATTAAAGCCTTTCCCAACTTCGGGCGAACAAGTATTGATGGGAGTGACTTTATCAAAAGCTACCAGGCCGTTCAGAAAGCGTTTACTCATGTACGTGAGTACCGCTCACCGTATCTCGTGCATGCGCGGGTACCGCTGCTAGGGCACCACACCAGTGGCGTGCGTAAAGAAACCTACCGGTCTGTTGCTGATCTGGCAAAGCATGCTGAAAAAGATCCGCTCCCTTTACTTAGGAAGGAACTTGTTCATATGGGTTTCAAAGAACATGATCTCGATGAAATTGCCGGTATTGTAAAAATTGCCGTTGGCGAACAATTTGAAAAAGCTGTAGCGTCGCCAGAGCCTCCCGCCGAAGATATTGACCTGCACATTTTTGCTGATACCCCGGTTACGATCGAAAGTGGTGATCGAAATGAGAGTGGCAAGGAAAAAATTATCATGGTAGATGCTGCTTTATTCGCCATCCGCGAAATAATGGAAGAATACCCGGAGTCTATTTTTTACGGGCAGGATGTGGGACGCCGGCTTGGTGGTGTATTTCGTGAAGCTGCCACGTTGGCTACGCAATTTGGTGACCACCGCGTTTTCAATACTGCTATCCAGGAAGCATACATCATCGGATCAACGGTGGGCCTTTCCGCGGTCGGAGTGAAACCAATCGTCGAGGTGCAGTTTGCGGATTATATTTTCCCCGGCTTCAACCAACTCGTTACTGAGGTTGCAAAAAGTTGTTTCCTTAGTTATGGAAAGTTCCCGGTGCAATGTGTGATCCGCGTTCCAATAGGGGCCTATGGCGGTGGTGGCCCTTACCACAGTGCATCCATTGAAACTTTTTTAACAGCTATCAAGGGCATTAAGATTGCCTACCCATCTACGGCAGCCGATATGAAAGGGCTTATGAAGGCAGCCTTTCTCGATCCTAATCCCGTTGTGATGCTGGAACATAAGGGACTCTACTGGAGCAAAGTGCCGGGTACAGACGATGCCCGAACACCAGAGCCTGGTCCAGACTATATACTCCCTTTTGGTAAAGGCCGGGTTGTTGTAAAGCCGTCTTCAGGAAATTTAAATCAAGGCAACACATGTTGCATTATCACTTATGGCATGGGAGTCTACTGGGCAAAAGCGGCTGCTGAAAATTTCCCCGGCAAGGTAGAAATCATTGATGTGAGAACGTTGTTCCCGCTGGACGAGGAGCTTGTTTTTTCAACCGTGCAAAAGCACGGTAAATGTCTTGTCCTGACAGAGGAGCAACAAAACAATTCATTTGCTGAAGCGCTCTCCGGTAGAATTTCTAATGAATGTTTCAGGTTTCTTGACGCACCCGTCCAGGTGTTGGGAGCGATGAATCTCCCCGCCGTGCCAATGAATGTTTTGCTGGAAAAGATCATGTTGCCAACACCGGAAAGAGTTGCGGAAAAAATTAAATACCTATTACAGTACTGATGCCGAAAAAGGAAATACCCGAACAGGAAAGTCTTTCTAAAAATTCCCCGGTAGAGATCAACTTCCTGGAAGGGCCGCAAAGCCGGTGGAAAGATTTTAAATATGCCGTAAGTGTTTTTTTTGAATTCATTAAAGGCTTTAGGGCACTGCATTTCGTGGGTCCCTGTGTTACCATTTTTGGTTCAGCCCGCTTCAAAGAAGATCATCGGTATTACAAACAGACGCGTGAACTCGCCGGTGAAATCGCAAAGCTTGGCTTTACAATCATGACGGGCGGTGGACCCGGTATTATGGAAGCGGCCAACCGTGGCGCAAAAGATGTTGGCGGCAGAAGTGTAGGCTGCAACATTATTTTACCTATGGAGCAGTTTCACAACAAATACCTTGACCATTGGGTGAACATCAAATATTTTTTTGTCAGAAAAAGTCTACTTATCAAATATTCTTATGCCTTTGTAGTAATGCCCGGTGGATTCGGTACACTCGATGAATTTTATGAAGCACTGACACTGGTGCAGACGAAGAAGATCGAAATGTTTCCCATCATTATTTGGGACAAAGAGTTTTACGAAAAAGTGCTCGAGCATAATAAAAAGATGGAAGCAGAGGGGACAATCGCACCTGAGGATGAAAACTTGTATTTGGTGTCTGAGTCCATAGAAGAAACGATTACGTGGCTGAAGGAAAAAAGTATAAGGGCTTTTGGGTTAAAATATATGCAACCGAAAAAAGCGTACAGCGGGCTACTGGAGAAAAGTTTGGATCGTGTATTTTAAAACAAAAAAAAGATGCCCATTAGGGGCATCCCGGTTGTTTGAAAGCAAATTCAATTAAGAGATTTCAATCATCCTTGGCGGCTTCTGCTTCGCTTCCTCTTTTTTGGGTATGGTCAGTTTCAAAATGCCATCTGCATATTTGGCCTTGATATTGTCAGCGTCAACCACATCCTTAGGCAAAGTAAAAGAACGCTGGAATGATTGATAGCTAAACTCTCTCCGAGTATAGTCATCGCCTTTATTGTCTTCATTTTCAAAGCTTGATTCCGAAGAAATCGTCATCAGATTGCCATCCAGGTGAATCTTGAAATTATCCTTTTTCATGCCTGGGGCGGCCAACTGCACTTCGAAATTATCGTTATCCTCTTTGACATTTACGGCCGGCAGCGTAGTGCCTTCGTTTGAAAAATTTGTCTCACCCCAATTGTACATTTCTCTTGAGAAAAAATCATTAAAGAGAGAAGGGATTGAATTGCTAAGATTGCCGTTTCTTTTAATGATATTCATGATATCCTCCTTTTTAAAATGATTAATAAATTTTGTTGACACTAATAATTTTACAAAACCCATACCACCACCTTTTGAGAAAAAATTTCTGATTGATTGTCAGTTTTAACTGACAGAACGTAGTGCCAGTAGTTGTTTCCACTGAAAATATTTCAGTTTTAAAATCGTTCAACCTGTGAAGTACTTCAGCCAATGTTGACGTTCAATTCGTACTTTCGCTGAAAGAAATGAAGTCAGGTTTTGTAAATATTTTTGGAAAGCCCAACGCCGGGAAGAGCACCTTGTTAAACGCTCTGATGGGGGAAAAACTGGCGATCGTGTCACCGAAGGTTCAAACTACCCGCCATCGAATCAAAGCAATCCTTACCAGCGACGATTATCAAATAATTTTCTCTGACACGCCCGGAATTATTGATCCCAAATATCGCCTGCAGGAGAAGATGATGCAGGCTGTGAAATCAGGAGTGGAAGATGCGGATGTTGCTTTATACATGTTAGATGTGAGAGACTCTTTCGAGGAGTCTGATGCCATTTTCGAAACCCTTAAGATAAAGGTGCCGGTCATCGTGGTCATTAATAAGGTTGATGTCGCGAAAGCTGACAGGGTGGAGGCGGCGCTAACTTTTTTCCGTGATAAAAAATACGCGACCGATGTCATGGCTATTGCTGCAAACTCCGGCGCCGGCATCCCGGAACTTTTGGGAAAAATAATTGCCTTGCTACCGGAAAGCCCCGCATTCTACAGCGATGATAACCTGAGCGACCTGCCGACAAAATTCTTTGTGGGTGAGATCATCAGGGAAAAGGTTTTTTTTCTTTACCAGGAAGAAATTCCTTATCACACAACTGTGCTGGTGCAGGAGTTCAAGGAGAAGGCAACACTCACTAAAATTCGCGCAGAGATCATCGTGCAAAGAGAAACCCAGAAAGCAATAATCCTCGGTGAGAAAGGTAGAATGATCCGCGAGTTAGGTACGCTGGCCCGGAAAGAGATCGAGGAATTTATTGATCGAAAAGTTTTCCTGGAGCTGTTTGTAAAAGTGCGGCCGAAATGGAGAGACAACGAACTTTACCTGAAGGAATATGGTTATTGACGGCAAAGTGCCTGTAGTTAATGAGTTTAATTTGTTTAAAGTAATCACATGAATACTTTTGGAAGGCTTTTTAAGGTGAGTATTTTCGGTGAGTCACACGGGCCGTTCGTCGGGGTGAACATTGATGGTTGTCCTCCGGGGATAGGCTTATCCGTTAGTGATTTTGAGACTGATATCGAACGGAGGAAACCAGGCGCCAAAGGGACAACGCCACGGAAAGAAGATGATATCCCGGAAATAATTTCCGGCGTCTTCAATGAAAAATCTACCGGGGCACCCATTACCATCCTCTTTCGCAACAGCAATACCCGCAGTACGGACTATGAAAAGCAGCGGGCCGTGCCAAGACCCGGGCATGCAGATTTTGTAGCCTCGAAAAAATTTAAAGGTTTTGAGGATTATCGTGGTGGTGGCCACTTCAGCGGACGTTTGACTGTAGCGGTGGTGGCAGCAGGGGTCGTTGCTAAAAAGGTGATGGAATATTTTACGAAAGAAGGAGAAGCCTTACCGGTGGCTGGTATCCTGGAGATTGGTGGCGAGTCAGACCAGGAGCGGGGTTTGCAAAAGGCCATCGATCATAAAGACTCCATTGGTGGTATTGTAGAATGCCGGGTAAAGCTATTACCGATTGGCCTGGGCGAACCATTCTTTGATTCTGCCGAATCGCTCATCAGTCATGCCGTGTTTGCAATACCAGCGATAAAAGGGATTGAGTTTGGGGCAGGTTTCTCTGCGGCCCGGATGTTTGGAAGTGATCACAACGATTCACTCACTAACAGGCACGGTGAAACGGAAACTAATAATGCCGGAGGTATTGTCGGTGGAATCACCAATGGAAATGAATTGCTGTTTCGTGTAGCAGTAAAACCGACATCTTCTACACCTAAGGAGCAAAAGACGCTGAATGTACAGAGTGGGGAAGTGGAGCCATTTTCAGTAAAAGGAAGACACGATCTCTGTATCGCGCTTAGAGTGCCTGTTGTGTTAGAAGCGATGACGGCAATCGTATTGGCAGATCTGCTCGCCATTCATTATGGCAATGATTAGAGCGCGACATCTTCGATGAAGAAAAATTCCGGATCAGCATCCCGCCCCAGGTAAATGGACAAAATATCAAATTGAATCCTGGAATTAAGTTGATGTTGAATCAAGTACTCTTCGGCAGCATGTATAAGGTTTACCACTTTTTTCCTCGTAACATCTTCCTCAGGGTAGCCAAATTTCCGGCTGCGCCGGGTTTTTATTTCGATAAAATGCAGCACTTCTTTTTTGCTTGCGATCACATCCACTTCCCAATGGCCATGGCGCCAGTTTTGTTCTAAGAGTGTGAAGCCTTCTCTCGTTAAATAATCGACAGCTATTTTTTCTCCGATCTTCCCGGTATCGAGATGCTTCGCCATAAGAGAAAATTACGATTTTTACCTGCAGGTGTTAATAGTTGTTAAAGCACCTAATTGGTGAAACCCAGGAGCCTCATGTTCGTATATACCCCAAAGCCACCTATGCGCCTGTTCACGTCGATTTTTATGCTCATCAATCTTTTGATATCTTGCTCCAAGAAAAATGACATGGCATCCCCCGGGCCGCCCGCATTGGACAGTGCAAAGACATACCTTGCACTTGGCGATTCTTATACCGTTGGCGAATCCGTGCCAGCTTCTAAATCATTTCCACAACAGACTGTAGACCTTTTAGGTCAGCGAGGTGTTACAGTTTCAAAGCCAGATATTGTAGCAATTACCGGTTGGACTACGGGTGATTTGTTGAGGGCGGTTAACAATACTTCACTCGACAAAGAGTACGCCATCGTGACACTTCTAATTGGAGTAAACAACCAGTACCGGGGCCTGTCCATTGATGAATACAAGACGGAGTTTACAGCCTTGCTCACAAAAGCTATCGCGTTTGCCGGGAATAATGCCAACCATGTCTTCGTACTGTCGATTCCCGATTATGGTGTTACGCCATTTGCGAGTGGCCGCGATACAGCCCGCATTGCAAAACAGATTGACGAGTTCAATGCAGCTAATAAATTTATTGCAGATTCAGCCAGGGTAAATTACCTGGATATCACACCCATTTCAAGAGGTGCAGATCCGGCCTTGGTGGCCGGAGACGGCCTGCATCCTTCTGCATTGCAGTATTCCAAATGGGCAGCGCTACTCGCCCCGTTGGTAGCTGAAAAGATCAAATAACTTAATACACAGGAAGCATTGCGCGGGCCCTTGATTTATCTTTGGCTGCTTGAAAAAATTTTTCTCCTTTTATAAAAGAGCGTACGGAGGTTTGTCTGCCGGCACCTGGTGGCTGGGGCTGGTAATGCTCGTAAATCGCAGCGGTACCATGGTAGTTCCATTTATGACCATGTACCTCACGCAGAGTGAAAATGTTTCCATTAGCAAGGCAGGGCTTGTAATGAGCCTCTTCGGAGTCGGTGCCGTTACGGGTGCGCTGATAGGTGGCAAAATGGTGGACAGATTTGGCTATTATTATGTACAGGTTGCAGCTCTCCTTGGAGGTGGCTCCATGTTTATCATTCTTGGACAGATGAAATCTTATAGTGCAATATGTATCTGCACTTTTATTCTCGCGCTTTTAAATGAAGCGTTTCGTCCTGCAAATACAGTAGCCATAGCTCACTACAGTAAAGAAGAAACAAGAACAAGGTCTTATTCATTGAACAGGCTTGCCATAAATCTTGGCTGGGCAGTTGGCGGCGCATTGGGCGGCATCCTGGCAAGTTTTAATTACAGCCTTTTGTTTTGGGTTGATGGAGTCACTAATATTTCCGCAGCAATCTTGCTTTATATAACACTGTCGCCTAAACGTAATGCTGCTACGGAAAAAAAAGTGAAGAACCGTCCGAAAGAAAATGTTCAGTCAGTCTACCGCGACCGACCTTATTTGATCTTTCTTGCGTTGATTTTTGTTTTTGCGCTTTGTTTCTTCCAGCTATTTACCACAATACCAGTTTTTTTTAAGGAGGAATTGCACCTATCAGTATTCTACATTGGCCTGATCATGGCGTTGAATGGTTTGATCATAACTGCTTTTGAAATGATCACCATTTTTTCCCTGGAAGGTCGGAGGCCATCCCTGCACTTTATATCAGCCGGTGTGGTATTGGTCGCCATTTCTTTTTTATTGCTGAACATTTCATTTGAAAATACTTTGCTACTGGCGCTCATTTCTATGGTGTTCCTAACCTTTGGAGAAATCCTCGCACTGCCTTTCTTGAATGCCTGGTGGATCGGGAGAACGCTGCAAAATAACCGCGGCCAGTATGCGGCACTTTTCACAGTTGCATGGGCGAGTGCCCAGGCCATTGGTCCTTACACAGGTTCGCTGGTTGCACAGCATTTCGGGTACCCGGTACTGTGGTATGCCGTCGGAGGGGTTTGCGTTTTCCTCTCGGTAATGTATTACCGGCTGCACAATGAGCGCTCGCTGCCGCCGGAGCCCGCAAGAGCTTAATTTTTATTGAAGAAAGAAAGTGATTATTCCCGTGATCACGAGCGTGATGCCTGTGATAATTCCGGCGTTGTGTTCGAGTGAGTGCCAGTTGAGTTTTAAAAGCCCCCGGTAGGCCATCCTTACCAATAGTAGCATACCGAGCAGGGTGATTACGAGGTAGAGAAAAGAGATGAATACAGTAAGCCAGGCCGGGTAAGCACCCGCAAGCAAAAAATAAGCTTCTATTTCCATGCACGGCGAAAAAAACATAGCAATGACGAGTGCTGCAACCATGGCTTTTTTTGTTCGCTTCTTTTTCAGGCTTTCATCCAGGTGAAAATGCTTATGAATATGGTGGCGGTAGATAAACAAGAGTCCGATTAGTATCAGCACGACCGGCGCAATAATTCCGGCAAAAAATTTTATCCGCTCATCCAATGTATTTCCCAACAGGGAAAGTATAGCGCCTAATAGCACGGTGCTCAGCCCATGTGCCAGCCCTGATATCAGGGTGATGTTGGTAACTTCTTGTAAAGACCACTGCTCACGTTTGCCTATCGCAATCAGTGGCAGCCAATGGCTTGGCACGAGTGCATGTAAAAGACTGATGATCAATGAACCTGTGATGATCGAAAACATATTGGAGGGCGTAGCTGAAATTGTGTGCGAATATCTAAATTATTATACTAATGGGCGACCGCTAATTCGATTTCCCTCAATTCCTTTTTCCGTAATTTGCTGTAACATTTTACCAGCTTTTGAGAAGTTCATTCTTATTTTTTTTACTATTTTTTCTCACTGTTCAGTCTTCCTTAGCACAAACAGGAGAAGCCACGAACTCTATGTGGCAGAAGAAAGCTACACATCTATTCTATGATTCTATCCAGTCCGCATCCCTGCTTTTTATCGGGGACGAATATCTGCCGCACCGGCTGGGAATAAAAGGATCACCCTTTCTCGGTGACATATTCATGACACCGACAGAACTACAATACAATGGAGTCTTATACAAAGAAGTGCCCATGTTATACGATCTCGTCCGGCAAAAGCTGGTCGTGAACCGTTACAATGATAATGCCCGTATGAGCCTGATAAGTGACAAGGTGAAATCCTTTATTACCCAGGCGCATCACTTTGAGCGGCTCAGCTTTATTGCAACTGATGGGACAGATAAAAATGGTTTTTTCGATATTTTATTATCCGGCAGCAACCGGTTGTTATCCGAGAGGATAAAACGGGTGGAGATCACGATGAATACAGAAGTTCCACCTACTTTCATTGAGCGGGATCTTTTCTATATAAGCAACGCAGGCGGATATTTTCCTGTTGTTGACAGGAAGTCACTGCTGGCCGCCTTCGCTGCCAATAAGGAGGAAGTAAAAATGTTTGTCCGCAAAAAAAAATTTAAACTGAAGAAAGAGATCGAACATGAGCTGTTGGCTGTTGTCACTTATTATGAATCACTTCTAAAGTAATTGAGCATTGAAGTTCCCGTTTCTGATAATCTTTTTTGGCCTCTTGGTCAATCATGTGTCGGCACAACGAACTTCCATTACCGGACGATTTGAAAATCTTTCCTTCCATAATTTTGTAGATGAAATTGAAAAACGTTCGGCCTATCATTTCTTTTATGATGCTCTGGCTACCGATTCACTGCAGGTAAATATTTTCGCGGAAAGGCTGAGCCTGGAGGAATTGCTGTCAAAGGTTTTTGCGGGAACGCGGTACCATTTTGCCATTGACCCGCTCAATAATATTTTTATCACAAAGGATCAGCCTGTTGATGTTGTTTTAGATGATCATTTTTTTGA
Source organism: Chitinophagales bacterium (assembly GCA_038213975.1). Lineage (GTDB taxonomy): Bacteria > Bacteroidota > Bacteroidia > Chitinophagales > Chitinophagaceae > Ginsengibacter. The sequence continues at coordinate 2,288 of JBBQSI010000054.1, read as the reverse complement.
GCCCACCTTCGCAGATACTTCCCTGCCGGATAAAGACCTTGCTGCAAAAGAAGAACCTGTTTCTCCTCAAAAAACTGTGTTTGTCGAAAACAGGCTTTATGAAATTGGAAAAAATTCCCCGTCCGGAAAAAAACAGGCGAGCGTTAGCGGATTTGTGAAATATGAAAAAAATGGGGAAGCAATTCCCGGCGCGTCAATTTATCTCGATAGCGTGTTTACCGGGGTGGTTACAGATCAATACGGCTATTATGCCGTGACCGTACCTTCCGGTACTCACCTGATGGAAATTACAAGCTTCGGTATGAAAGATACACGCAGGAATCTCGCGGTATACAGCGACGGCAAGCTAAACGTGAACATGGAAGACGATATCCCTACACTAAAAAATGTAATCGTTACTTCAGAACGAAGATCAAATATCCGCAGCACACAAATGGGGACTGAGCGGCTGTCTACGGCAACGATCAAAGAAATCCCCGTTGTTTTTGGTGAAGCCGATATATTAAGAGTGGTGCTCACGTTGCCGGGTGTCACATCAGTCGGGGAAGCCAGCACAGGCTTTAATGTCAGGGGTGGATCTGCTGATCAAAACCTGGTGCTTTTCGACGATGCCACCGTCTACAATCCCGCTCACTTGTTTGGTTTCTTCTCTGCTTTTAATACCGACGTCGTTAAAGGAGTAGAACTGTACAAAAGTGTGGTTCCGGTCAAGTTTGGCGGAAGGCTTTCTTCAGTGCTTGATGTGTCAGCCAAAGATGGTAACGATAAAAAAATTACCGGAAATGGGGGGATTGGACTACTCACCAGCAGGTTTGCTATAGAAGGGCCATTAAAAAAAGACAAGACAACTTTCGTTTTGGCAGGAAGGACAACTTACAGCGATTGGTTGCTGAAAACCGTACCCGATAAAGAATTCAATAATAGTAAGGCGTCATTTTACGACCTAAACTTGCGAATCAGCCATTCAATTAATACGAAGAATGACCTGTATCTCACCGGTTATTTCAGCAATGACAGGTTCCGGTTTAATAAAGACACAACTTACAGGTATGGCAATGCGAATGCCGTCGTGAAATGGAAGCACACCTTCAACGATCGTTTTTACGCAACCTTTATGACGGGGATGGATCAGTACAATTATGAAGTGAATAGTAATTCTAATCCTGTTAACAGCTATCGCCTGAAATATCAAATCAATCAACTCAACTTCAAAAGTGATTTCAATCTCCGTAAAAGTAATAAGGAGTCTTTAAGTTTTGGGATTGCTGGTATTTATTACAAATTAAAACCCGGGAGCCTGTTGCCTGATGACAATCGTTCACTTGTTGCCGCTGACGTGCTCGCTGACGAACAGGGCATTGAATCGGCCGCCTACCTCGGCTACCAGTATAATATCACACCTGAAGTATCGCTAAATGCCGGATTAAGATATTCATTGTTCAATTACCTCGGCCCTCATGATACCTATACTTACCTCAACGGCTATCCCAGGGATGTCTCTTCAATTACGGATACAACAAGTTATGGTTCGGGCAAGATCATTCAAACTTATCACGGGCCTGAATATCGCTTCTCGCTGAGATATGCTTTTGCTCCAAGTGCTTCGGTCAAAATAGGCTATAATACGCTACGGCAGTACATCCATCAATTTTCAAATACCATAGCTATCTCACCAACGGATATTTGGAAACTAAGTGATCCGAACATCAAGCCACAACTTGGCCAGCAGATTTCGATAGGACTTTATAAAAATTTTGCGAACGATCAGTTTGAAACTTCCCTGGAAGGATATTATAAGTTTCTAAACCAAATTCCTGATTACAAAAGTGGCGCATCCCTCTTACTAAACCGCCACCTGGAAACTGATCTCATAAATGCGAAAGGAAAAGCGTACGGAATAGAATTTCTCATCAAAAAGCAAACAGGCAAACTCAACGGGTGGCTTAGCTATACTTATTCAAGAACATTTCTGAAGCAGGATGACGCGAACGCAGGGGAAACAATCAACCGCGGGGAATATTACCCTGCCAGTTACGACAAACCTAATGTGGTAAACCTGATAACCAATTATAAGTTTACTCATAGGATCATGATGTCGGTTAACGTTGTGTACAGTACCGGCCGGCCGATCACTTTACCCATTGCCGTATTTAATTCAAATGGTTCGCAAAGAGTATTGTACTCCGATCGAAATCAATACAGAATTCCTGATTATTTTAGAACCGACATTTCATTTTCCCTTGAAGGTAACCATCGCATCAACCAGGTACTTCATAACTCGTGGTCGT
>JBBQSI010000053.1:0-11814 GCA_038213975.1 Chitinophagales bacterium | reverse complement strand
TCCCTGTGGAGTTTCTTTCCCTTAGTAAGGAAAGTGGTGTAACACTTCGGGCTACGGTATCAGAGTTTGGCCCGGTTCTCCTGAGTAAGATTCTTGGGCTCAACGATACACAGGGGGGAGTAGTCGCTATGATATTTAAGTATTGCGATGACAAAAAGCTTCCGCTGCTGGACTTAAAAGACTTCATAAAAGTGCTGCAGTATGCAGGTAACGAAGGCAAGAAAGAGTTACAGCAGGAGTACGGCAATATTTCAACAACATCTACCGGTACAATACTCCGCAAGGTGATCGAGTTGCAGCAGCAGGGTGCCGATTCTTTTTTTGGAGAGAAAAGCTTTGAAGTAGATGACCTGATGCGCATGGACGACCAGGGACGTGGAATGATCAGTGTGCTTCGCGTGACTGATCTGCAGGACAGGCCCAAACTATTTTCAACATTTATGCTGCAAATGCTAGCCGAACTTTATGGCAGTCTCCCGGAAGAAGGAGATCTTGATAAGCCAAAACTTGTTCTCTTTATTGATGAAGCACACCTTATTTTCCAGGAAGCCACCCAGGTTTTGCTGGAACAAATAGAAACCATTATCAAGCTGATCAGATCTAAAGGAGTAGGCGTATATTTTTGCACCCAAAACCCTATGGATGTTCCATCTGGAGTTTTAGGGCAGTTGGGGCTGAAAATTCAACATGCGTTGAGAGCTTTTACAGCCGCAGACAGGAAAGTGATCAAACAAACAGCAGAAAATTATCCTGAAACCGCCTTTTACAGAACTGAAGATCTCATCACCCAAGTAGGAATTGGAGAAGCTCTGGTGACAATCCTGAATGAGAAAGGAATTCCGACACCGCTTGTGCACACTATGATGCTTACCCCGGCCAGCAGGATGGACGTGCTTACCGTTTCTGAGATTGAACAGGTAGTTCATTCTTCTAATCTTATTGGCAAATACAACCAGGCTGTTGACAGGGAAAGTGCGTACGAGATATTAAATCAAAAGCTTGCCGAGGCGGCAGCCATTCCGCCGGAAGAAAAAGTGAGCCGGGCCCAATCAAAACCTGAACCCTCTATGCTGGAAAAGGTTGCCCGGAATAGCGTAGTGAAAAGTATGATGCGAACTGCAGGTACTACTATTGTACGAAGCCTGCTTGGATCGCTGGGGCTTGGCGGTCGTACACGGAGCAAAAAATCCTCGGGATGGTTTTAAAAGTGGAATTTTCCTCTTTTAAAGCTATATTATTAAATATTCTTCTTATGAGATGTATGACTATTCCCCTTTTAATCACTGATTTGTACCACGCAATAAACAAAATCGCGTAAAACTACTCAAGTTCGAGATTTACGGTCAAATTTCTTGTCTGGAAGTAAATTCCCTATTATCTTCGTCTCGGTTTTTCATAGGATATTGGATTTTAAAGCGGGACTAGATTTCTATCTTGGTCCCTTTTTTTTGCCCCAAATTTTTCCCCGGAAAGTTTCCCCCAATCTGCCCATTTCGTTTAAAGCGTGTTCTTTTTTTTATTTACCTTCGTCTCGGTTTTTCATAGGATATTGGATTTTAAAGCGGGACTAGATTTTTATCTTCGTCCCTTTTTTATTTTACAAGGAAAAGCAGTCCTTCATGACTGACGCCAAGCCTCTCTTCTGCCAGCAAAAATTTCAAGACTTCCGTTACCTGGCTTTTTCGGAATTGTTTTATCTCTGCAAGAATTTGTTCTGTGTTCAAATGACCGGTCGAAATTGCATGATTTATTGCCGCTGTGATCCCTTCGAAAAGCTCCATCGAGAGATTGGGTACTTTCCGGTCAATACAATTGTCACAAATTCCACAGCGCTGAATCGTATCTCCAAAATAGCCGGCAATCATTTGCCCCCTGCATATTGTTGATTCCCTGGTATAGTTTACCATTGCTTCCAGCCGTGTTTCGTAAGCTGATTTCCTTCTTTTGAAGTTTGACGAATTAATATTCAGGTCGGCTGTCCTGACCCGGTCTTCCAAAACGGTTAGATGCGGTGATTCCTTCACAGGATCGTACTTCACTACGCCGTAGGCCTGCAACTGCTTTATGGAAGCAATGACCGTTTCCTTTAAACCCCCGATGAGTTTCCCAACAGTTTCTTCGTCTATAGCAGCCGGAAAGTCAAAGACGCCGTCGTATATGCGTAACAGTGATTTAGTAAGTTCCTCGTATTCTGGATGACTTTCCTGGAAAGCCAGAAGACTTTCTTTGCCGACGGTGAATACCAGTGTGGCTGGCTTAAAAAATTGATAATTATAACTTAAAATATTCTCCTGCTCAAGTAGCTGTAGAACATTCAGTACAACTATCGAATCTTGCTTAAACTTAAAAGCGAAATCCTGCAAATTGAAATCGTAAACCTGTCCTTCGCCGCTTCCTTCCGGCAATTGCAGGTAATTCATAAGTGCTCCATACACTTCACGAACTACTGTTAATGAAGGAAACTTTTTTGCTACCTGCTGTTGTAATGCAATAATATCTGCCGCGTTGTGTAGCAATACCGCATACGCTCTGTTTCCATCCCTCCCCGCCCTCCCGGCTTCCTGGTAATAATTTTCAAGAGCGTCCGGTATGTCGTAGTGAATTACCGAGCGGACGTTTGGCTTATCTATGCCCATTCCAAATGCATTGGTACAAACGATTACGCGTACCCGATTTAATAACCAGCTATCCTGTTTTGCACTTCTCTCATCACCGGTAAGGCCGGCATGATAATATTCTGCAGAGATTTTATTCATCCGTAACATATCTGCTACTTGCCTGGTTCTCTTCCTGGTTTTACAGTATACGATTGCACTCCCCGGTACATTCCTGAGAATCTTAAGTAGCTTGGTTTGCCGGGAAGGCTCTTCAAAAACGCTGTAAGAAAGATTCGGCCGGCTAAAAGATGCCTGGAATACGCGACTACCTTTTTTAAATTGCAGCTTCTCACAAATGTCCTTCTGTACAGGCCTGGTGGCTGAGGCTGTAAGTGCCAGTAAACTGACATCTGCCAAATGCTCGCGGAGTTGAGCAATTTGCAAATATGACGGCCGAAAATCATATCCCCATTGTGAAATACAATGTGCTTCGTCTACAGCCAGCAGACTCACTTTTATGGCGGGGAGATAATCCAGGAAAAGATTGGTCTGTAACCTTTCCGGCGATACATAGAGAAATTTAAAATTTCCATGGGCAGCTATTCGCAGGGTAATCTGGATTGCTCCAGGGCTCATTCCGGAATGGATAAGGAGGGATGGAATTTTTCGCTGCGTAAGATTTGCAACCTGGTCTTTCATCAGGGCAATTAGCGGACTCACGACCAGGCATATCCCATCTTTAATCATAGCCGGCACCTGGTAGCAAAGTGATTTACCCCCGCCAGTTGGCATCAGAGCCAATGTATCAAGGCCTTCCAATACACTAGTAATGATATTTTCCTGCAGCGGGCGGAAATCGTCGTATCCCCAGTATTGTCTTAATATGTTTTTTGCCTCTGTCAAAAATTACCAGAAAAAAACTTGAAGAGAAAGGTGATGCACACCGGGGTGGATACATCTTGTAAATTTGTGCAACTTTTCAATGGAAGTATCATATCATTTATCACAAATAGAAAAGGCTGCGGCGCAACTTTTGGCCTCCTGCCCCGAATTCAGAATTTTTCTATTTTCAGGTGACCTTGGTGCCGGTAAAACTACTTTAATAAAAAAGATTTGTGAATTACTGGGCAGCAATTCAGTCGTCACCAGCCCAACATTTGCGCTTATCCAGGAATATGAATCTTCCGGTGATCCGATTTATCACATTGATGTGTATCGTGTCGAAGGGACGCAGGAGGCAGTAGAAACCGGCGTCGAAGAATTGCTATTCGGATCGAACTATTGCCTGGTAGAATGGCCGGAAAAAATCAGGGATCTGTGGCCAGATCGTTATGCCTGGGTGTCAATGAAGATCACCGGGGCAGACACCCGAAAATTGAAAATAGAACTTCATAAATAACATTTACATTTGAAAGAAGTATCAGCTATTCAATATGGCGACTTCTAAACCATTTATCTCCCCCTCTTTCTCTTACGAAACGCTGGAAGAAACCCTGGATGTAAAACCCAAAGGCGTACAACTGCAGATCGGAATTCCGCGTGAGACACATTTCCAGGAAAACAGGATAGCGCTCACCCCTGAGGCAATAAAAGTGCTTACAGCCAACGGACATACGGTTACGATGGAGTCTAAAGCTGGGGAAGGCTCCAGTTACTCGGACACTGACTACAGTGAAGCAGGCGCAAAAATTGTGGCCAGCAAAAAGCAGGTATTCGAATGCGACCTTTTGGTGAAAAGTGCACCTGTCGGGGAAAACGAACTTTCCCTGTTAAAAATGAACCAGTTCATTATTTCTCCGATTCACCTCACCGTAATGAAGCAGAACATCCTGGAGAAAATGATGGCTAAAAGGATAACTGCTTTAAGTTTTGAAAATCTTAAAGACGACAGTGGTCATAATCCCATTGTCCGCAGTATGAGCGAGATTGCAGGCAGTGCGGTGATGTTGATTGCCGGACAATACCTGAGCAATGCAAACGACGGTAAAGGTGTACTTGTCGGCGGGATTTCCGGTATACCACCCACGAAAGTGATCATCATTGGCGCCGGCATAGTAGGAGAACAAGCGGCAAGAACTGCCCTGGCTATGGGCGCAAGCGTGAAAGTATTTGACAACAGCATTTACCGCCTTAAGCGATTGCAAAATAATATAGGTGTTCGTTTATACACTTCCGTTATAGAACCGGGCATCCTGGGTAAGCAGCTAAAAACCTGTGATGTTGCAGTTGGTGCACTGTCTTCTTATGGTGGACGAACCCCGCTGATAGTTACCGAGGAAATGGTGAGCCGCATGCGACCCGGCAGCGTGATAGTAGATGTATCAATCGACCACGGTGGTTGTTTTGAAACTTCCGCGGTGACTTCCCATACCGACCCGGTATTTAGAAAATATGAAGTGATTCACTATTGTGTACCAAACATACCGAGCGGTTTTGCACGCACTGCCTCGCAGGCTATAAGCAATATATTGATGCCGCTGCTGCTGGACATGGCAGATGAAGGTGGCTTTGAAAATTTGGTTTGGTTTAAACTGAACCTGCGGAGTGGCATTTATTTATTCAAAGGTGCACTGACAAATTTTTATCTCAGCCAACGATTTGACCTTAAGTTCACCGATTTAAATTTGCTGATCGCGAGTAGGCGATAATTATTTGAAACGGGTAATGTCAACAATTTCATCGCAAAAATTATATTCCCTCGCATCATTGCTTGCCACCAATAACAGTTCGTTCCGGCAGTGCAGGTTAACGAGTTCCTGGTAGAATTTTACGCCATCTTCATCAAGGTTTGTTGCAGGCTCATCTAACAATATGGCTGAAGAATTTGAAAAGATCGCCTGTACAAGTTTAACCCTTTGTTTCATCCCACTGCTGAAATTCCTGATTTGTTTTGTCAGGGCTTTTGCCAGTCCGGCCGCTCCAATAATTTCAATAATATTTACCTGACCACGCCAACCTTTCATACGGCCATGGAATTGGAGGAACTCCTCGAGTGTCATTTCTTCAATAAGTTCCAGGTAAGGCGCTGCAAACGAGATGTGAGAAAAAAGCTTTTCATTTTCAAGGATCTTTCCATGCAAATCGCAAGTCAGTTTGCCAGCCTGGAATGCCGCAGCCCCACAAATCACCTGCAACAGTGTTGATTTACCGGAACCGTTGGGACCAGTAATTGCATATTTTTTATTTTCTGAAAAAGTATAGGTGAGATTCTTAAAAATCCATTCTTCATTATAGCGCTTCCCGAGATTTAGAAGCTCAATCTTCATCTTCTGCTCCTTTGACTGCAGCTTTCAAAATTCCCCTTTTAGTTTCTTTGATGAAATTTACAATTTGTTCTTTTTCTTTACCGTCGGGAATGTTTGTTTCTATGGCGGCCAATGCCTGTGAAATATTCAGACCGCGTGTGTAGAGGTTTCTGTAAATTTCAAGAATACTATTGATCGTTTCCTGGCTAAAACCTCTTCTCTGCAGGCCAACGGAATTAACGCCCACATAACTGAGGGGATATCTGCCCGCTTTAACAAATGGGGGAACATCCTTGATAATTTCTGACCCGCCGCCTATATAGCAATGAGCACCAATCCTCGCGAACTGGATAGCTGCCGCCATCCCACCAATGATGGCATACTCGCCGACCTCCACATGCCCGGCAAGTTGTACGGTGTTTGCAATTATGGCATGATCACCAATGATACAGTCGTGGGCAATATGGCAATAAGCCATGAGCAGGCAATTGTTGCCCACTACTGTTTTCCATTTGTCTTTTGTCGCCCGATTCACCGTTACAAACTCCCTGATCGTCGAATGATTTCCAATCTCTACAAACGTTTCTTCCCCATCAAACTTAAGATCCTGTGGGATTGCTCCGATTACAGCGCTGGGAAAAATGCGGCAGTATTCGCCGATACGGGAATTGCGGAGTACTACTGCATGTGACATAATGTGGGTATTGTCCCCTATTACTACCCCATCTTCAATGACGGCGAATGGATCAACAGTGATATTGATTCCAAGCTGTGCACCGTCATGAATATTGGCTTGCGGGCTGATCATGGTCAATCTTTAGGTCTTTTTACTATTTGAGCTACCAACACAGCCTCAGTCACCACTTTATCTCCAACATATACAGTGCCTTTCATTTCGCATATTCCTCTCCGGATGGGGTGCAACAATTCCATTTTTAAGATCAATGTATCACCGGGCACTACTTTTTGTTTAAACTTACAATTATCAATTTTCAGAAAGTAAGTATCATATTTATCTTCTGTGTCCCTCGGTATTGCTATGAAACCACCAGCCTGCGCCAGCGCTTCGGCGAGGAGCACGCCCGGCATTACTGAATTAGATGGGAAGTGCCCCTGAAAGAAAGGCTCGTTATAGGTTACGTTTTTGATTGCTACGACATGCGTCTCTGTCAGCTCAATAATTTTGTCTACTAAAAGGAAGGGATAGCGGTGGGGCAACGTCTTTTCAATTTCCTGAATATCCAGCAAAGGCGGTTTGTTAGGATCATATTTTGGAATATCCCTTCTGTGTTTATACTTCTTGATATGTTCTTTAATCTTCCTTGCAAACTTTACGTTAGAAGCATGTCCCGGCCGGTTGGCAATGATGTGCGCCTTAAAAGGGTATCCGACCAAAGCGAGATCGCCGACTACATCCAACAACTTATGCCTCGCGGGCTCATTTGGAAACCGCAGCGTAAGATTGTTTAAGATCCCAGTCTCACTTACCTTAATATCATCTTTTCGGAAAACACTTGAGATCCTGTCGACCTGTTCCTTCGTTACCGGTTTATCTACCACTACAATAGCATTATTAACATCACCGCCTTTTATAAGATGATTTGCCAGCAGGGCTTCCAGTTCATGGAAGAAACAGAAAGTTCTACTAGGAGCAATTTGTTCTTTAAAATCTTCCATGACCTTCAGATCGGCATGCTGGGTACCAAGAATGGGAGAATTAAAGTCAATTAAAGTGTTGATGCGATAACCATCATAAGGCAGAGCGACCATTTCCACTTTCTTCTCCTCGTCTACAAAAGAAATGTTGTGCTGAATTTCGTAATACACTTTTTCTGCCTCCTGCTGCGCCGTGCCGGCAGCAGCCAAATGCTCTATAAAGTGCCGGCTGCTTCCGTCCAGAATAGGAACTTCTTCACCATCGATCTCAATAACTGCATTGTCGATATTCATACCGACAAGTGCAGCCATCAGGTGTTCAATTGTGCTGACCCTGGCGCCGTTTGCCTCTATTGTGGTACTTCTGTTTGTCTCTATAACATTATCTACATCTGCCTTTACCAACGGCTTACCTTCCAGGTCTGTTCGCTGAAAATTTATGCCCGAATTCGGATCTGCGGGCCTGATGTGCATGGTAACGGAACGACCGGTGTGAATGCCTGCGCCTGTGATGGTAACATTTTCTTTTAGGGTATGTTGATAATACTGCTCCCGGGAATTCTGTACCTCCATGGACACGAAAGTATGAAAACTATTGTTTCACAATTGAGGCAACATGTTGGAAATGTGTGAGAAAAAGTGTAGACTATTCCGGCACGCGTTCTTTCAGCAGCGACTCGATTTTTTGTTCAAGCTCAGTAATCCGTTTTTCCAGTTCGGGTAAGTTGCGGCTGAGGATCTGGCTTCTTAAAGCATGCGAATAATCGAATGCCGGAGAACCGGTTACCGCAGTGTTTGGAGTCTTTATGGATTTACTTACGCCACTTTGTGCATTTATCTTGCTTCCATCTGCTATTTGTATGTGACCCACAATGCCTGCCTGGCCACCGATCATGACGTTGTTACCAATTTTTGTGCTTCCACTGATACCACTTTGAGCCGCTATCACTGTGTTATTGCCTACCTCCACATTATGGGCTATCTGGATAAGATTGTCCAGCTTAGCGCCATATTTAATCAGGGTAGATCCGAGCGTAGCCCTGTCAATTGTAGCATTTGCACCAATCTCCACATTATCCTCCACTACTACGTTGCCTATTTGTGGTACTTTTTTAAAACTTCCATCCGTTTGAGGAGCAAAACCGAAACCATCAGCCCCGATCACAGTGCCTGAATGAACCGTTACATTTTTACCAATTATGCAGTCGTGGTGAATCTTGACCCCGGGAAATAAAACAGACCCTTCGTTGATTACTACATTGTTGCCGATGTATACTTGAGGGAACAATTTGACATTGTCGGCAATCTGAACGTTTTCTCCTATGTAAGTGAAGGCTCCTATAAAAAGATTTTCGCCCAGCCTGGCTGTCGAAGAAATGAAAACAGGCTGCTGTATGCCTGTCCAGTTTGCAATTTTCAACTTATCATAAGCGCTTAATATGCTGGCGAATGCCGAGTAGGCATCAGGTACGCGAATGAGTGTGGCATTCACCTTTTTTTCCAGGGAATGTTTTTCACTGATGATAATGATTGATGCCCGGGTGGAATAGATAAAATCTTCGTACCTGGGGTTTGCCAAAAAAGCCAGTTGCCCCGGTTCCGCATCTTCGAGTTTGCCAAAGGAAGATACAGTCGTGTCAGGATCGCCTTCAATTCTTCCTTTTACAAGGTCTGCTATTTGTTTTGCAGTAAATTCCATTTCAGTTTTGTAATCTGTCTGGGTATGGCGTTGTTATTTTTTACTATTTAAGCCGGGGTAACAAATGTAAAATTTTTTTGTTGGGGCAAACAATGTTTGGTTAATCAGCGGATTGTCCACCTCAGAAATATCCTTTACACTTCCATCTTTGAATAATATCCTGATGTGATCACTCTCCGGACTATATGTGTTATTCACAGCTTCGCCTCCAAAAACCAGGTAATGCGTGTCGTTCGCCGATAAGGCAAATGTCTCTGCTACTTGCTTTTTAAGTTCTTTCACTAAGTCATCATTTGCTGGGGCGGGGTAAAATTTTATTTTAAGTAATTGACGATTGATGATACCCGAGGAAAGAGCTGAGAGAACAATGTCTTTGTGATCCGCCCATTGCTTTATAGCACACATAACATCATGGTCATCGAGCCTGCAAAAATCATCAAGATAATTTGAAGATGATTTTATGTCATTCAATAAAAATTGGTTGAGCATCGGCGAAGAAGATGCAGCACCAGTCTGCTGTGCTCTTTTCACGATACGCACCAGCATCTGCTCCGCAGCCAGTACGGTTTTATGGAGGTAAACCTGCCAATACATAAATCGCCGCGACACCAGGAACTTTTCTATGGAATAAATTCCTTTTTCCTCCACCACCAGTTCGCCAGCATACACTGACATCATTTTGATGATTCGATCATAGCCAATCACGCCCTCGGTAACGCCTGAATAAAAACTATCGCGGATCAGGTAGTCCATTCTATCCACGTCCAGCTGTCCACTCACTAACTGGTGAAGAAACTTTTTATGATATTTACCTGTAAAAATTTCCAGCGCCAGCTGCAATTTGCCGTTCAATTCTGCATTTATCCTTTCAATGATCTGCATAGAAATTGTTTCATGATCCACCTGCCCAACCAGCACGCCTTCTAACGCGTGGGAATATGGTCCGTGCCCGATATCATGAAGGAGTATTGCAATTTTGGCCGCTTGTTTTTCCTCTGCCGAAATTGCGATCCCTTTTCTTTCCAGCTCCGCCAGGGCGGTGCACATAAGGTGGTAAGCACCCAGGGCATGGTGCAGGCGGGAGTGCACAGCGCCAGGATAAACAAGGTCTGCAAGCGCCATCTGGTGGATGCGCCGGAGCCGTTGAAAATATGGATGCGATATCACATCAAGTACAAGCTGGTCATCAACGGTAAGAAAACCATAGACAGGATCATTGATGATTTTTTGATACGACATGTTGTTTTGTTAAAAAGAGCACCAGACGGCGCAAAGGTAATTTTTAGGAGGGGAATAAATTACATTTGCCAGCGTCCCTCAGGTATTACAATTACTTCTGCCAGAGGCCGTTCCCCTCGATAACAATCAAAAAAAGGTACCATGAATGCAGCCAAAATATTATGGGTAGACGATGAAATGGAAAGCCTTAAATCGCAGCGTATGTTTCTGCAAAATAAGGGATACGATGTAGAAGCATTGAGCAATGGGTTTGATGCAGTTGAGTATGTAAAAGAAAATATAGTAGACGTTGTATTACTGGATGAAAGCATGCCAGGGATCAGTGGCCTGGAAACATTGCAAAAGATCAAGGAAATAAATCCACGCATTCCCATCGTACTCATCACTAAGAATGAAACAGAGAACCTGATGAACGAGGCAATAGGCTCTCAAATTACCGACTACCTGATAAAGCCTGTAAACCCAAACCAGGTTTGGCTTTCATTGAAAAAAATTATCGATAACCGCAGGCTGGTTGCAGAGAAAACCACTTCTTCCTATCAACAACAATTCCGGGATCTTTTTATGGCACTCAATAATAACCCGGATTATAACGAGTGGATGGACCTCTATAAAAAACTTGTTTATTGGGAGTTGGAGATGAAAAAAAGTGACAGCCCGGAAATGCTGGAAGTTTTTGAATCACAAAAAAATGAAGCCAATACTGAGTTCTTCAAGTTTATCTCAAAGAATTATTCGAATTGGGTAACAAATCCGGCGGCTGAGGCACCCATCATGAGTCATACGCTCATGAAGTACAAAGTGTTTCCGCATGTTGAAAAAGGCACGCCAACATTTTTTGTGCTGATTGATAACCTCAGGTTTGACCAATGGAAAGCTATCCAACCGCTTTTTGCTGATAATTTTCGTATCCTGGAGGAAGAAACTTTTTACAGCATATTACCAACTGCTACACAATACAGCCGCAACGCTGTTTTCGCCGGTTTGCTGCCTATTGAAATAGAAAAGCAATTCCCTGCCGAATGGAAAAATGATGACGAGGACGGTGGTAAAAATTTATTTGAGGAAGAATTTTTTAAAGCACAACTGAAACGACTTCGCAAAGACGATTTAAAATATTCTTACACTAAGATCACTAATCACCACGATGCCCAAAAGTTGGTGGATAACATCCACAACTTTCTCGTGAATGATATTAATGTGATTGTTTACAATTTCGTGGATATGCTCAGCCATGCCCGTACAGAGATGGAGGTACTCAAAGAATTGGCCGCCGACGAAGCCAGTTACAGGAGCATTACTGCTTCGTGGTTTGAGCATTCACCCCTGCACCAGGGGCTTAAGAAAATTGCAGGTAAAAAAATCAATCTCATCGTAG
>JBBQSI010000052.1:0-11817 GCA_038213975.1 Chitinophagales bacterium | reverse complement strand
ATGTGGATGGATATCGAAAGAAAACTCGCCGCCATAAAGATGTGCTTTGGCAGCCTCGTACCGGAAAGTCTGCGTGCCGGGCACAATCACAGAGTCGCTGCCGTCAGCTCCCAGTAACTTTTTATTATAGATATAGTTCTCAATGTTATTGTTGAAAATCTCAGCACTCACGGTTAAGTGTTTTGTATTTACGGTTAAGCCAAAATCTTCCTGTAGATTAAATTCCGGTTTGAAATTTTGGTTCCCAACCTGGAAGGCATTTGTTCCGGGATGAGCACCGTTAGAAGATATTTCGGAAATGTTTGGGGCCCGGTAGCCACGCCCAATATTAAGTTTCAGATTTACCGCCTGGCTGATTCTATAGGATAATCCGGCACTTCCGCTAAACCCGGAAAATGTTTTCTGGTATTCATAAAATGGTTGCTCAGCCCCGGGCACATATGAAGCTGAGGGTTTGTCAAAGCCGGTCGCCGGATCTTTAATGGTATACAAGGCGTCATTTTTAAAAGCCCTTACGTCGTAGCGCAGTCCCCCCGCGAACTCAAGTTTATCAAATGATTTTTTCAGGAAAATAAATGGCCCTGCATCAAACTGGCGGTAAGCGGGGATGATGAACTCTGTGCCCTCGTCTACTTTATTATCCTGGTAAAGCCCGTTTATGCCGGCGGTAATACCAAAGTCATTCACTTCATGGAAAAAATATTTAAGATCGTAGCTATAGGTGTTCAGTTTGAGAAACAGCCCTGGCACAGCAGCCTGCGGATGACTAAACTCCCGTCGCATACTCCGCTGCAAGGCAAGGTTTACCCCGAGCCTTCCCTGCCCAAGGTGAAAGCTATTGGTTGAATATATGCGGTAATGCTGCACGCGCTGATAAAGGGGTGAAATACTGTAGCTGCTTAGTTCATCTTCCGGCACGATCTGCCTGAGCGTATCAGCTTCAGTAAGCTGTTTGGTAAAACGTCGTGTCAGTGAATCGCGGCTGCCATCAGGAATCTCCTGTTTGTCATCAAACATTGTCAACCCAAGGTGGCTGTAACCCCAGCGTCGGTTTACTCCAAACATTAAGGCCGCGTCGTTTTCCCGAAAACCAGTATTATAAACGCTGCCGTCATAGTTATTTTGATAATCCTTTGCAAGTTTGTGCGTGTAGGTACCGTGCCATTCAAAGCCTTTATGGGTGCCGGCCAGCGTTATCGAATTCTCGATCAAGCCATTGTTTGTTTGATATTCGTTCATCAGGTTCCCCTTAATTGTGCCATCGGGCACTGCAACGGGTGGCAGCATATTCACTACACCCGCTACGGCATCCGATCCGTATACCAAACTCGCCGGACCTTTTATTACCTCTACTTTATTCACTATGTTCTGATCAATTTCCACCCCATGTTCATCCCCCCATTGCTGACCCTCCTGCCGGACTCCATCGTACAAGGTGAGGATGCGATTAAAGCCGAGTCCCCTGATAAACGGCTTTGACACATTCGGTCCGGTTGTCACAGCACTGATGCCGGGGATTTTTGCAATAGCATCAATGACGTTGGTACTGAGATTTTGTTTTAGATATTGAGCGCTGATAGATACGATGGGAACGGGATTGCGCTTTATAGAAGTCGCTCTTGATGATCCCGTTACAACGATTTCATTCTCTTCGGTAATGGAAAGATGAAGCGGAAATTCGCGATAAATGTCCTTATTAAAAAGGATATTTTCCACGGCTGAGGCATAGCCAATAAATTTCACTTCTATTACGTAAGTGCCGGAAGGAATATTTGAAATTTTGAAAGAACCATCTTTGCCGGCGATAGTTCCCTTCCTGATATCAGGAATGTATATGGTGGCACCATCCAATGGCTGATGTGTAGAATCCGCTAGTACTTTACCTGAAAATGAAAAACTGTTGTTAACAACCTGGGCCTGGGTAGCACTACAAGAAAATAGTAGCAGGCAATAAATGTATTTCAATGCTGAAAATTGATCGTGAATAAAGATGGAAAGTCCGGGAAGCGACTGAAACTTTTTAGGCGTTTCAGCAATTAAACGGAGCAGGTGGTCCCCGCTTGCGTACGGATCTATCACTGTCAACAAAATAATTTTCTACAAAATAATCAGGGAGATACTCCGAAGAAAAGAAGACAGCTTTTTCAATATTCGCATTAGACACGGTGAACACGGACGCCACCACGAGGTCATTGCAGTTGCAATGGATTCCAATCCTGGAGACACTTTTCTCGTGAGAATGACTAACAGCAGCCGGTGTATCTGCGTGATCTGCAAAAAGAGAATGAAGAAAACTTACAGGGGAAATGCTAATTGCAAATGCAAAGAGCAAAAAGGCAGCAGTGGATTTTCTTATCGTACTTTTTTGAATCAATGTTTTATAGCATTCAACGATGAATGTAAAAGTACCGCCTAAATATCAATTACTGAGAAAACACGTGTTTAGCTGAAATTTTCAGAAATTATGTACCTTCTGGCCAAATAAACAAAATACAATATGCCAATCGTAAAAGTTATCGAAGTGATTGCATCTTCTGAAGTGAGTTTTGATGATGCCATTAAGAATTGCGTGGAAGAAGTTTCTAAAACTGTAAAAAATATTGACTCTGTCTATGTCAAAGATTTCAAAGTACACGTAAAAGACGGAGCATTACACTCTTATGGTGTTATATGTAAAGTTTCCTTCCGGGTGAAGGCAAAAGACCTCTAAATATCCTTAATTGGGGGTTGAATAAAGTGAACTAAATATTCACTACCTGCACCGCTGTGCCATAACACAACACTTCTGTCAGGCCATTCATTACTTCATTTGCGTCATACCGCATGTAACAATAGCATTTGCCCCTTTTTCGTTAGCATGTTGTATCATTTGCTGGTAAGCCTCAAGCCTGGTTTTTTCGCAAAGTTCAACATAGATAGAGATAGTGCCACCCAGCAGCGTTTGTAAGCCACCGGCAATATTTCCGAAAAGGCTTCTTGATCGTACGGTGATGCCCCTGACGATGCCCAGGTGTTTGAGATGCGATAGCCTTCCAGTTGGTTGCTGGCGGTTATTAGGTTTTCGTCAACCATACGTATATTTTTTAGAGCAGCAAAATTAACATAGATTTTCCCGGTGCTTTTTTGTTAGCATCGTTTTTGTTTCTGATGTTCGTATTTTGGCAATATTTGAAATTTAAATAATCCATACAACCCCAAATGTTACAGACCGCAGAAGATATCCGCCTTCTCAATGAAAAAATAAATCACTCCGCTTCTTTTATAGATAAGATCCATGCCGAGATCGGCCGTGTAATTGTTGGTCAAAATCACATGGTAGAGCGGCTGTTGATCGGCCTCTTAAGTAATGGCCACGTGTTACTGGAAGGCGTACCCGGACTGGCAAAGACGCTCTCCATAAAATCCCTGGCGAGTACGATAAATGCCCAATTCAGCCGGATACAGTTTACACCGGACTTATTACCCGCAGACGTCATCGGCACGATGATCTATAACCAGCAGCGCAGTGAATTCATCGTCCGCAAAGGCCCCATCTTTGCCAACTTTATTTTGGCTGACGAGATCAACAGGGCTCCGGCCAAAGTGCAGAGTGCTTTGCTGGAGGCGATGCAGGAGCGGCAGGTAACCATCGGCACACAGTCCTATCCGCTGGAAGAACCTTTTCTTGTCCTGGCTACGCAAAACCCCATTGAGCAGGAAGGAACTTATCCATTGCCCGAGGCGCAGGTAGACCGGTTCATGTTGAAAGTGATCATAGATTATCCAACAAAAGCAGAGGAGCAGGCGATTATCCGTCAAAATGTGCAGGGCCTCCAGCAGATTCGTCTCAATCCTGTTGTTTCCACGCAGGAAGTATTGCAGGCGAGAGAATTGGTGCGGCAGGTTTACATGGATGAAAAAGTGGAACATTACATTATCGACATCGTTTTTGCGACGCGAAATGCTGATAAATACAATCTTCCGAAAATAAAGCCCTTGATATCTTACGGCGGATCGCCCAGGGCAAGTATTAACCTGGCGTTGGCGGCAAAGGCCTACGCTTATTTAAACAAAAGAGGCTATGTAATACCAGAGGACGTCCGCAATATTTGTAAAGATGTACTTCGTCACCGGATTGGGCTTACTTACGAAGCCGAGGCGGAAAATGTGAATGTGGAAATGATCATTAACGAAATCCTGAAGGCAGTAAATGTGCCGTAGCTTCTCTACCACTCCTCAAAATTTTTTGCATGCTTACGACTGCTGAAATAATCAAAAAAGTCAGGGAGCTGGAGATTATCAGCAAAAAAATTACCACGCATCTCTTTACCGGGGAATACCACTCTGCGTTCAAGGGAAAAGGAATGAGTTTTCGCGAAGTGCGTGAATACTATGCAGGGGATGATATTCGCTTCATCGACTGGAATGTAAGTGCACGCTTTTCAACTCCATTTACAAAAGTATTTGAAGAAGAGCGGGAACTCAATGTGTTGTTGCTTGTGGATGTAAGTTCGAGTGCATTGTTTGGCACAATAGCAAATACGAAACGTGACCTTATAACGGAAATTGGCGCAGTGCTTACTTTCAGCGCCATTAATAATAAAGATAAGGTGGGTGTAATTTTTTTCAGTGACAAAATTCAGAAATACATCCCTCCCAAACAGGGTAAGCAACATGCGTTATACATCGTAAGAGAGTTGCTAACGGCGGAGCCTAAACGTGCAGGCACCAGTATTAATGAGGCATTGAATTTTTTTTCCCGCTCAAACCGACAGAAAAGTATCGCTTTTCTAATGAGCGATTTCATTGATGACAAATATGAGCATAAGCTCCGCGTACTTGGCAGCCGCCACGATGTAATTGGCCTGAAGATTTATGATAAAATGGATATGACATTGCCGGAGATAGGAATGCTTAAAGTGGAAGATCTTGAAACCGGGAAGACGCGATGGTTAAATACATCAGATGCAATGGTGCGGAATGCCTATCAGCAACATTTTCTGCAGCAGAGTGCCAGATGTAAAACGATGTTTAAAAAGGCAGGTGCTGATTTGCTGCATATTCGTACTGATGAAGATTATGTAAAAGTGCTGCAACAGTTTTTTTTACGCAGGAAATAATATAGAAAGCTGGATTGAATTTAATTAGAAATTATACCGGGATTGCAACTGCAATTAGTTTAGCAGCTTTTTTTTATCCACGCATTGTTGCGGCGCAAATACCCTCAGTTCAAACAACTGCTGACAAACGTGATATACTGATCGGTGAACAGGTTCACCTGAAAATTGACGTCACACTCGCTGATAACACCTACAGGCTTTCCTGGTTTTCAGTGCCGGATAGTTTCGGGACATTCGTTGTGGTTTCTTCAGGGAAAATCGATTCAGGATTTAACAATGGAAACCAGCTCTTCAGCCAGGAGCTTACACTCACAAGTTTTGATTCCGGGCAGCGGGTAATTCCGCCATTAGAATTACAAGCTGATGCACTTACTAACGATAGCAGCTACACGCTGTTTACAGATAGCATTCCCGTGAATGTTGGTTATTCGCCCCTGGACAGTGTAAAAACTTTCCATGATATAAAAACTATTATAGAAGTAAAGGAAAAATGGCCGTGGTGGGCCTGGGCATTGATAGTCCTTGGCGTGATGCTGGTGGTGCTGGCAATTATTTTCCGCAAAAAGCTTTTTGGTAAAAAGGAAAAACCTGCGCAAATTATCGACGCAAAAGTTGGTCCCTACGATGAAGCCATGAAGAGCCTGCAAAAGTTGGAGGCGGAAGGTTTACCGGCAAAAGGTGCGCATAAAGAATTTCATTTACGGTTAACTGATATTTTTAAAAGATACTTCACCCGCCAAACCAACAGGAACAAACTTCACCTGACTTCCGACGAGATCTTAATGGATTTGGACCAGGAAGGAATTAACCGACAAGAAGTTTCCGCTTTTGCAAATTGCCTGCGTATGAGCAATGCCGTGAAGTTTGCAAAGTTTGTCCCTGCTCCGGAGCAAAATCAAAGTTGCCTCCTGGAAACGAAAAAGATGATAACATTACTGAACAACCAGGTAAAAAAAGAACAGGAAAGTGCTGTTTGATTACTTTAACGATATTAAGTTCGATCAGCCGTACCTGTTAGTTTTACTGGCGCTTCTTCCCTTGCTTATATTTTGGAAACTTTCAAAAGGAAAACAGCAGGAAGCCGCCATGCCGGTTTCCACTACAGCGGGACTTGAGAATGTAGGATCTTTTAAAAGTTCCCTTACCCAATTGCCTTTCATCCTGAGATTGCTGGCGCTTGCCTGTATTATTTTGGCATTGGCCAGGCCACAAACCAGGTTTAACGAACAGCAAACCGAAGGTGAAGGTGTAGATATAGTGCTTTGCATTGACGTAAGTGGCAGTATGACGGCACAGGATTTTGTTCCCAACCGGATGGAAGCTGCAAAAAAAGTTGCTGAAGATTTTGTAGATCATCGTACCACAGATAGAATCGCGATTGTAATTTTCTCAGGCGAAAGCTTTACGCAATGTCCGCTTACTACCGACCACTATGTGCTCAAAAACCAAATAGCCCAGATCAGGAATGGGCTGCTTGAAGATGGTACTGCTATTGGTTCAGGGCTGGCCACTAGCGTCGACCGGCTGCGCAACAGCAAAGCGAAGAGCAAGGTGGTAATATTACTTACTGATGGCATTAATAATGGCGGCCTGATAGATCCCGGTACGGCAAAGGAAATCGCAAAAACCTTTAAAGTAAAAGTCTATACAATTGGCGTTGGTACAGAAGGTTATGCCACAACGCCTGTGAATACTCCGCTCGGTACAGTAATGCAAAGCGAAAAAGTAACGATCGACGAAAAGTTGCTCAAAAACATCGCCGCCGAAACCGGGGGAAGATATTTTCGTGCTACGGATAACAAAAGTCTTGAAAATATTTACAATGAAATTGACGGGCTGGAAAAATCTAAAGTTCAGATCACTACTTTCCAGCGGGTAAATGAAAAGTTTCACATTCTTATCATAGCTGCCATCTTCTTCCTATTACTCGAACTGGTGCTCCGCTATACAGTCTTTAGAAAATTCCCCTAACAACCTATTTGTTTATATCCGGTAATTTGCGTTTATGGAGGGATTGATTTACAAATCAACTGGTAGCTGGTATAATATTCATTCAGCAGATGGCCAGCAATATCGTGGCCGTATGAAAGGTAAATTTAAGATCGACGATATTACTTCTACCAACCCACTTGCGGTGGGGGATGAAGTCACCTTTGATGAATTGGAGTTGGAAGATGGCCTGGTAATGATCACCTCGATCAAAGACCGCAGGAATTACATTGCCCGGCAATCACCACACAACAAGCACCAGCACCATATTGTGGCGGCGAACCTCGATCAATGTCTGCTCTTTGCGACCCTGAGAGAACCCAGGACATCCAGGGGATTTATTGACAGGTTCCTCGTGACGGCGGAAGCATATCATATTCCTGCGGTCATCGTCTTCAACAAAACAGATGTATACAGGAAAAAAGAGCTTTCGCTGCTGGAAGAAATTACAAAAGATTACGGGCAGGTGGGTTACGGGGTGCTGGCGACAAGCCTTGTCACAAAAGAAGGGCTTGATATGCTCGCGGCCCATCTAAAAAATAAGACAACCTTGTTAAGCGGCCACTCCGGTGTGGGTAAATCAACCTTCCTGAATTTATTGGTGGAGGGTGGAGATATTAAAACGCAGGATGTGAGTAAAAGGAGCGGGAAAGGCATGCATACAACAACCTTTGCAGAGATGTATCACTTGCCCGGGGGCGGCAAAGTGATAGATACACCCGGCCTGAGGGAGTTTGCACTGGTGGACATCAGCAGGGAAGAGTTGTCACACTATTTCCCGGAGATGCGCAAACTGGTAAATGAATGTAAATTCAATAATTGCCTGCATTTAAATGATCCCGGCTGTGCGGTAGTCCCGGCAGTGCAGGAAGGTATAATACCTGCAGAACGGTATGCCAGCTATGTAACCCTGCTAGACTCAATGGGGCAAAATGGCTGGTAAAAAAAAAGAATGCTCAGGGCATTCCTTTAGTTTCTTTTAATACACAAGCGTAAAATTCTCCGATAAGCTTTTCTTTAGAAAGCGTTCTTTTCCAGGAAACGGGCGACCTCCATTACAGCACGATTTTCTTTCGCCATACCGCGGGCTTTCTGCGGCAGGATAGAAACGCCGTTGAAGATGTTGTAATGCAGCGTGAGGAAATGATTTTTGTATTTAAAATCCCAGTCGAGCGTCTCCGCGTCATCTACCTGGTTGATAAATTTTACATTCAGCCCTTCAGAGAGGACGTCTGCAATGGAATAAAATTTGGAAACACCGCAGTTGTCGTCGATCACTGCTTCGGTGCCGCCATAGTTTGTTTTTAAATGATAACACATAGAGTTGGGATTTTAGGTGACGGTCATAGTCTTAAGACTTGAATTTTTTTGCTTTTCGGGCTGCCTTCATAGCGTCCTTATCTCCGGAAGCTATTTTTTCAGCGCCAACATTTTTTCCGTTAGTGGGGCATCCGTACTTTGTATTTTTTCTAAATAGCGAACACCCGGTGAAGGCAGAAATTGCCAGGAAACAAATAAGTACTAAGAATAACTTTTTCATCAATCGTTTAATTTTATTGACGGATTTATTTTCTCTGGTGGTTGTGCCAGGTATGTTAAGTTTTTCAGAATAGCCGCCCCGTTTACTTATACCATTCTGAATACATCACATAGTTATTGGCGATTCGCGTAATCTCACCGTCAATCAAATCTTGTGGAACATCTTTAATTCTTCTGGCAGGCACACCGGCGTAGATACTTCCGGCTTCTATCAAAGTGTTTTCCAAAACCACGGCTCCGGCGGCTATAATGCAGTTGCAGTTAATTTTGGTATGATCCATCACAATTGCACCCATACCTATGAGTACATTGTCGTCTATAACGCATCCGTGTACAATTGCATTGTGTCCTATACTTACATTATTTCCAATGGTCGTAGACGCTTTTTTATAGGTGCAATGCACTACTGCATTGTCCTGGATATTCACCCTGTTGCCCATCCTAATAGTATTTACATCGCCTCTTAAAACCGCATTAAACCAAATGCTGCAATCGTTCCCCATTATGATGTCGCCGGTGAGGGTTGCGTTTTCTGCGATAAAACAATTTTCGCCCCACTTGGGCCGGGAACCCCTCACTTCAATGATCAGCGCCATACATTTACGTTTTTTTTTTAGCAAAAGATTCAATGCAAATCCCTTGTTCGCAATACTCCAATTACTATTCCTAAATTTAATCAAAAACGGTTACGTCTAAACGAAGTCCACATTGAATAACAGGGATATTTTTTTGCGGCATATTGCGCAAACATCGGAAGCGCCAATCGCGCTGGAGATTGTAAAAGCAGAAGGAACTTATCTGTATGATGTGACCGGCAAAAAGTACCTCGACCTCATCGGCGGCATCAGTGTATGCAATGTTGGCCATGGCAATCTTTCAGTGAAGGCGGCGATTTCTGCTCAACTCGATAATTTCCTGCACGTCATGGTAAATGGAGAACTTGTGCTGGCGCCGCAAACGAATTATGCAGCCCTCCTAACCAAAAATTTACCACCAATATTAGATACTGTTTTTTTCACAGCCTCTGGCTCGGAAGCAACCGAAGGCGCTATGAAGCTTGCCAAGCGGTTTACGGGAAGACATAAGATGATTGCTTTCAACAACAGCTATCATGGGAGCACACAAGGCGCTTTGAGTGTGATGGGAAGTGAATATTGGCGAAATGCTTTTCGGCCGTTGCTGCCGGGCATCACTCATCTGCCGTACAATAGTGAGGAAGTATTTGATGAAATTGACAATGATACAGCTTGCGTTATTGCAGAAACCATACAGGCGGAAGCCGGTGTAATAAAGCCGGAGGGCAACTGGCTAAAGCGCTTGCGGGAGCGGTGCAGTGAGACCGGTACGCTCTTGGTTCTGGACGAAATTCAATGTGGGTTTGGCCGGAATGGAACGCTTTGGGCATTCCAACAATTTGGCATAGTGCCGGATATACTGTTGCTTGGTAAAGCACTCGGCGGGGGTTTGCCCCTCGGTGCATTTATCGCCAACGCATCCGTGATGAAAGTACTTAGCCATGATCCTGTGCTTGGCCACATCAATACTTTCGGAGGGCATCCGCTTTGTTGCGCAGCGGGCGAAGCAGCTATGCAATTTCTTTTGCAGGAGAACCTTGTTGATCAAGTGCAGGTAAAAGGCGCCCACTTTGTCGCAAATCTGCATTCTTCAAAGATCAAAAATATCAATGCTGCAGGACTCATGCTCTCTGTTGAATTTGCAGATTTTTATCTTACAAAAACATTGATCAGTAAGCTGATAAAGGCTGCGGAATTTCAAAAAGCCGGTTTATTTACAGATTGGTTTTTGTTTGCCCCGCAAAGCCTTAGAATCGCGCCACCGCTTACAATTACAATGGACGAAATTGCGTTTGCGTGTGAGACTATTGAGGACACATTGAAGACACTATAACCAAAATAACTTTTCAAACTGTTGTGTGCGTAGAATGCTGCTGGCATTCTTCCACCTGCATTGTACCCCCTTTCTTCCTACGTAGAAAATTGCAGATAGACTTTGCTGTGGCGTATTTCGGGAAAGCGCTACAATGATATCCGTTCCCATATCTATTACGAGAATGAATTCGCTGCAGCCGGACCTGGCTTAACTCTTTGCAGCGGTCATTACTTCTTTTTCCGCGAAAATATTTTTCCAAAAATAGTATGATGTTCCAAAAAAGTGTGTTTACTTTGCATTTCAAAGTACTTTTTATGGCAGTCGAAAATGCTTCATTACAGGAACTCAGGCAAATAAAACAGATGATGGAGCGAAGTTCCCGCTTCAGTACGCTCAGTGGTTTCAGCG
This sequence comes from Chitinophagales bacterium, assembly GCA_038213975.1. Lineage (GTDB taxonomy): Bacteria > Bacteroidota > Bacteroidia > Chitinophagales > Chitinophagaceae > Ginsengibacter. The sequence goes on along the minus strand of JBBQSI010000052.1, from coordinate 892 downwards.
GAGTGGCTGCGGGTCTTTGTTCTTTACTTGGTGCCGCATTGGTATACCTGAAGATAAGCGACGTGCAAACCAGGTATGATGAGTTTCAAATAATTTCTTCAGATTTTATTCTTTCCATCTTGTTGATATCGGTGGGGACATTCGTTGCCGCAGCCATCTCTGCTTATTTTTTTATTTACCTGCGCTGCCGCAGATTAAGTATACCTATTTTTAGTTTGTCCGCACGCCGCGTATTGTATAACATGGCGATACCCATCATTATAGGCGCGCTATTTATTCTTCGTTTATTGTCATCAGGAGAATTTGAAATGTTAGCGCCCGCCAGTCTTTTATTTTATGGTTTGGCATTGATCAATGCGTCAAAGTACACCCTGGATGAAATAAGACAACTGGGGTTTGTGGAACTCGCTATAGGCTTACTTAATCTCTGGTTACTGGAATATGGATTATTGTTATGGGCGTTCGGCTTCGGGTTGATGCATATTATTTGGGGTATCATCATCTGGGCACGATACGAAAGGAATGAAATGAAAATTGCAGAAACCGGGAATGAATAATCCAATTGAAAACCTGAATAAAATTTTTGACAGCCGGATCCGGCTGGGTATAATGAGCACACTCATGGTAAACGCTGAGATAAACTTTAATGACCTGAAGGAGTTGATTGATGTGACTGATGGTAATCTTGCTTCGCACATCAAATCTTTGGAAGACCGCGGGTATGTGAAAGTGAAAAAAGGTTTCGTGGGACGTAAAACCAATACAACTTACACAGTTACAAAAGCAGGTGAAAAGGCTTTCCAGCAACATCTTTCGGCTCTGGAAAAAATGATTAAGGGCATACAATAAATTTTTTTGGGCAAGCACTTTGAAATACAAAGTACTTTTAAAA
>JBBQSI010000051.1:0-11850 GCA_038213975.1 Chitinophagales bacterium | reverse complement strand
CCATCAGTACATAATCCACTCCCATTTGCTTTGCCTGCCGCATTTCATTTACATCTGCATCCTGGGAAACACCGATACATAATTTTGGCGTATCGGGATTGTCTGGTATAGGCCATGCGGCTTCTTTTGCTGCAGTCTGAGCATCATCCGATTCAGGATTATTTTTATTGCTATCCGTACAGGCGCTCAGTCCTGCAAGAGTTACCGCTGCAGCAAGCGAAGTTGATTTTTTAAGAAAACTTCTGCGATTATCCTTCATAAAAAAATATGATTAACGATGAATGTTAACTAAACACCCTGTCATGCGAACTTCTTTTATCCCAATCTGTCGTTGGTGCGAAATAGCTTTTATCGCGTTCGTGCAGGTGTTGCTTTACTACTTCTTCGTTCAATTCTATTCCAAGGCCCGGGGCTGTCAATGGTATATTTGCAAACCCCTTTGTAATGAGCTGACGGCCATCGGTAGTTTTCACCAGGCTTTCCCACCAGGGCAGATCAATTGAGTGGTGTTCCAGTGCCAGGAAGTTTTGAGTGGCAGCAGCACAATGCACATTAGCCATAAAGGAAACCGGTGTACCGGCCTGGTGCATTGCCATAGCGACACCATGTTCCTCAGCATAGTCGCCGATTCTTTTTGTTTCAAGTAATCCTCCTGAAGTGGCCAGGTCAGGGTGTACAATATCTACTGCGTGTATATCAATGAGCGGCTTAAAGTTTTTCAACAGGTAGATATCCTCACCTGTGAGCATAGGTGTTTCCAACGCATCCGACATAGTCTTCCATTGATCGGTAAGCTCCCAGGAAACGATGTCTTCCATCCAGGCCAGCCTGTATTTCTCGAGGGCGTTGCCAAGACGTATTCCGTTATTCAAATCAAAATGACCGAAGTGGTCGGTACAAAGCGGGATTTCATACCCTACCATGCCTCGAACTCTGTCCACTTTCTTAGCCAACTCATCCAGTCCCTTGTCTGTAATTTGAATTTGGGTAAAAGGGTGCAAGGTATTTCCATAACCCATATAGTCTCCCTGCCACTGCTTGAGATTTCCGTCTTTTTGCCAGAATTTTTGATTGACTAAAGCTCCATCTACATTTTTAAGCTCATCAATAGACAAGTCCATTTTAAGCCATGTATACCCCTGGTCCTCTGTACGATATTTAATTAGTTTTAACTGCTCTTCCGGGGATTTAGCTTCGGGCGTATCAGCATAGAGCCGCACCTTATCCCGGTACCTGCCACCCAGTAATTGCCATGCAGGTACATTATAAGCTTTGCCGCAAAGATCCCAAAGGGCCATTTCCACGCCACATACTCCGCCTGCCTGCCGGCTTTGGCCGCCAAATTGTTTGATGATCTTAAAAATCATTTCAACATTACAAGGATTCAATCCGAGGATCCTGCTTTTCAGCATCAGCGCATATTTAGGATCAGCACCATCCCTTACTTCACCTAACCCATAAATGCCCTGGTTGGTGTCAATACGTATAATGGCAGTGCCACCGAGCACAGTCGTAAGAGCGTAACGCAGATCGGTAATTTTTAAATCGGAAGGAGCCGAAGTGCGACTTACTTTGGAAGTTGTTTGAGCTAATGTGTCCCCAATAGACATTCCCATCATTCCAGCGAGGGTAAGGCCGCCGATAGCGGTTTTCTTTAAAAAATGTCGCCTGTCATCCCGGGTTGAGGGGTCTGCGATTTCTGCCTGCGCCTGGGATGAAGCTTTTTTTTCCAGCGCTTTGTTATCCTCTGAAATTTGCTTTAGAATACTTTTCATGTGCAATTTTATATTAAAATGAAAATAATGGTTTCAATGATTGGGTGTCAGGGTTTGTCTCCTTCAAAATTCATGGTATTATTACCGGTGCATTTACTGGACCGCGCAAGGTTGGAGGTGAACGAAAAGAAATCATGCGACTTGCATAGCACGTACGCAGTAAAATATCTACATCACGCTAAATCCGTTTCTAACATGGTAAAAATGTAAGAAAAAAATTCACTCAGTTTATATTGTTTTTTATTTAGACAGGGTATCAAACGCAATCAGTATACAATTTTTTATTTATAATTAAACCACGCAGGAAGCAATCCGGCAACCGGTCCCATGAGTGCAATCGTAAAGCAATGATTTTAGTTTTTTAATTTTCTTATTCTGAAAAAGAAATTTTTTAAATGTACGATGAGCGGCGCGAAAAATCTAATCTCTTTTCAGGAAATCATTCCAAAATCTTCCAACCTAAAAATGCCTTTCACCATTCAGGAAATTACTGTCTTCCAGATTAAGTAATATTTACAAAAAGAAGCCTGTATTTGCGAAAAATTATCACGATACGCTTTCAAAATATTTTTAAGAATGTCGCCGCAAGAACTTTGTCGATTTATCCAACATGTGAGATTCAAAACACTAATGAATGCGGTGCTTTATTCACTCTTCTTCGGTGGCGCAGGTGGTTCTTCCCGGGCGCCTATTTTGTGAGGATGCTTTTTTACATATTCATGCAGGTCTTTTTTTGGCATTGGTAAATGAGGATAGTGATCCAGCCAGTTTAGAAAATCTTTGTTTATTTCTTCAGTCCATCCACCCACAAATCCTTCATTTTTGTATTCATAAGTCTTATCGTTAATACGTTGAAAAGTGAATTCATCAAGCAGATGCGTATACTCTCCTGCAATTACAAGATCTGCCACTAATGATGCCGGAATAAATACCACACCCGTTTTCTTCGCCAGTACTATATCTCCGGGCAAAACAGTAGCACGGCCAATACGGATAGGGCCATTAATAGTTGTTAACATCATTTGAGCAATAGCAGATGGATCGGATCCCCGGAACCAACCATTGTAACCCTCAATTTTTTCATTTCCTTCCATATCACGAATAGATCCGTTAAAGATGAATCCACGCTTTGATCCTGCCCAGATGGCATTTCCCAGGTTGTCGCCAATTAAAGTGCCGTCAATAATTTTATTATATCCATCAGCGATGTACACGTCCCCTTCCTGCAAAATATTTATAGGGGAGGAGTTGGTAATTTTTAATGGGTTGTTTTCCTTTTTGCCCTGTGCCTGCACATAATTTTGCAGGTCAGGACGTAATGGAATGTACTGCGCTGTTACAACTCTGCCAGTCATAGGTTGGTCGGGATGTAAAATGATCCACGGGTTTTCGGCCGGTCCGTTGAAGTTCTCGAATTGATTCAGGTACCCGTCTTTTCTCAGGGCCGCCCATGCTTCTTCCATAGAAACACCTTTCAATCTTTCCAGTAAATCGTCAGACACCTTGGGTCTTCCATCGGGTAACCTTTCTCCCTTCCAGTCTGAGGTCAGTGCAATAATGCTTTCTTTCGGCCAGGTGACACTTTGGGACATGGAAGAGAAGGCTGAAGAATAGATGATGACAATAATTAAGAAGATTCTATTTCTCATTTTCTTTGCTATTAAATTTATGATTTTGACCAACTTGTTTTTAATTAGCAGGCTACCAGTATCGAAAAAAATATCATTGCATTAATTTTTAATTTATTCTGCAGTATGCTGTCAGGAAATTATTCATTTTAATATAGAATATTTCAGATGATTTGATTAATTGATTTTACAAACCCATTTAGGATTTTTTACTTGCTTCCTTGCTTACTGATTCTGCCAGACCGCGAATGTATCCGATCGCATACAATGCACCGAGTGTCATATAACCAGGCCGTTCATTAGTCTCTCCATGCAAGGTGGCAACGTGATCGGGACGTATGGTGCCGGTAAAGTCAATATCATGATAAGCTTTCATAGCTTCATACATATCTATTTGGCCTTCATCATGAAAACATTCGGTGAATTTGGTGCTTGGCAGTACACCGCTAAGTTCATTCACATTTCTAAAATGAACGTAATTTATAGCGCCTCTTTTACCCCATCTTCTTATCAAAGCCGGGATATCAGCACCCATCAAGGCAAAATTTCCCTGGCACATCGTAAGGCCGCTGTATTTGTTTGGATACAAATCAAGCATTCGGTCGAAGTTTACCGGGGTAGTCATAATCCTTGAAATACCTTTAATACTGTCTACCTGCGGATCGTCAGGATGTAATGAAAGATTCATTCCTATTTTTTCTGCCTCCGGAACAACAGCTTTCAAAAAATATTCAAGATTTTTCCAAAGGGCTTCTTTGGATACTTCGCCATATTTGGTAACGGGTGCATCTTTGATATCTGCATAATCAAATGAGGTAACCAAAGCGCCGCCACGACCCGGATTGTCCATTTTAGTTCTGAACCAACTTATCACCGGCATCCAGTTATAACAGATTACGTCTACATCCCCATATTTTTTTAGGTTCTTCATAAACGTTATGAAATTGGATATCTCTTCATCTCTTCCCTCCAGTGCAAGTTTGGTATCTGTACCCAATGAAGGCGGGCCTTCAACTACTGTCCATTTAATGCCTTCTTTTTCCCACGCCGCTTTCGTAGCCTTGATTGCTTCCGGGTCCCATGGTTTTAAGTTTGGGTTTCTTATCACTCCGGATACCGCATGCATCACATCCATTTGCCTGGCAAATGGCACACGCGGAGAATCGACTGACATGGCCAAGGCAAACTTGAACCCTGCATCTCTCACGAATGGCCTGTTCTTTTTATTTTTAATTTCCTGGTTCATTGCAGCGGCTTTTGCCACACCTGCGCCGCCTATAGATAATGCTGCAGCAACCGAAGCCCCCTTTTTAATAAAATCTCTACGGTTATCTTTCATGATTTATAAATTTTAGATTTGCAAATGTTGAGTTCAATTAATTTTTGGTATTGAAATTTACTGCTTATCCCACCATACGCGGGTAGTATAAGTATCTGGTCCTTGTTGCGTAATGGCTGCCTCTACATTGGCAGTATTAAGCGCTTTTTCGTCAAAAGAATACATCAGCCTGCGAATGGGAAGCCCGCCAGTAGTATTCAATGAATAAGTGATAGGTGCCAAATCCGGAACACCTGTCCTGCGCCACGTAGACCAGGCTTCAAAGAAATCGAGATACATATAATGTGCTAAATAAAATTGCAGGTGAACCTGTTTCAACTTTTCATCATCAGTTCCTGTAAGAGCATGTGCCGCTATATAATCACTGATCTCAGTGTCAGAAATAGACATCGGGTCAAGTGAACTGTTCGGATATAATCCCGAAGATTCCATATTAGCACTTATAGCATTTTCGTAATGATCTTCCGCTGCTCCGGGTCCCCATCCTCTTAATGCGGCTTCCGCAAGAAGAAACTCAACTTCAGAATAACTGAATATTATTGATGGCGCCGAAAAATTGGCAACAGTGGCCGTGTTGGGTTCTGAATAGGTAGTTAGTAATGAAGTGGCCCAGCCAGATACAGCTTGTGCAATGGTACCGGGGTCATACCCGTTTGGCAATCCCTTTTGTAATTCAGGCCTGGTAGTTTCAGTAATTACCTGTGCCTGCTTTGAATTGATATTACCTTCCCATAATGTTGCGTAAAATGGAAGCCGGGGGTCATCATTCGCTTGTAAGAGATCAATAAAAGTCTTTCCCATTTTCACGAGTCCCAGGCCCTGGTTGCCTTCGGGCAGGCTTTCCCTTTTCAGTTCGCGTGCATCCCAATTCCAGTTATTGGCATCTCCCGGTGTGTGGTCCAGTTTTGCCAAGTCCGCGTTGCTCTGCATTACCCCGCCGGCTATTGCCTTTTGAACCCACGTTTTTGCCATATCCGGATCCACTTTTGTAAGACGCATACCCAAACGTAACATTAACGAATACCCGAAAGTTTTCCACTTAGTCACATCACCTCTGTATATCACATCAGCGCCGCCGAAGGATCCTTTGGATGGATCTAATGCCTGGATAGCAGTTTCAAGATCCTGTAGCATCCAGGGGTAGATGTCTGATTGCTTATCGTAAACAGGCTTATATATTCCTTCAATGCTTCCTAATACAGCTTCCTTATAAGGAACATCGCCATATGCATCGGTTACCCTGTGCAAGGCATACACTTTCCAGATTTTAGCCATAGCATTTTGATTTACCTGGTCAGGATCGCCTTCTGTTTTTGAGATTACCACGGACAGCTCTCTTAAATGTGATGTGTAGACCGTTTCGAAAAAGTTTCCTGTCTGAGCATTAACGATGCCTTTCTCTCCATACCAGAAGTTCTGTAGTGTCGCGTGGTATTGCATCGCCCCGGAAAGATATTTGACGTTGGTCCTGTTCCTGTCGGCGGTACCAGTCCCTACCGTTCTTATAATACTGGTAGTAAATAACGGCGGCAAAGACGGCTGGGTATATGCGTTTGGATTTACGTTCAGCTCCCGGAAACCTTTGTCACAAGATGTAAAGGTTGTTACTGCCATGACCAATGCCAGGACAGATATGATCATTTTAGATTTAATATAGTTCATAATGTAATGATTTAATAATTTGAAATATCCTGACCTATCAGAAATTTAAACCAAGGTTTATTCCATAACTGCGTGTAGTTGGCAAACCAAAGTTTTCTAATCCCTGTGCATTCGAATTGTTGTAATTAGATTCGGGATCAATATTATTTGATGAATTATAAAGCAGCAGTAAATTTCGGCCAACTATTGAAATGTTTGCTGATTGAAAGGGCGTACCGTTTAGAATTGAAACCGGCAGATTATAACCCAAAGTAAAAGCACGTAACTTAATAAAGTCAGCCTTTTCAACAAAATTACTGGTGATGGTATATGCAGTACCACGATAATATTTTTCTGCATCCACTGTTCCGCTATATGGAGTTCCATTTTCATCTACGCCTGAAACAAGCAAACCGGTTTCTCTTACATTTCCATCAACAGTTCTTTTATTCAATCCAAAATCAGTACCGTAAGCATTTGTGGCAGAATATATGCTGGCACCCCACCTGCTATCTATCAGAAAGGTCAGGTTGAAATTTTTATAACTAAAATTATTATTAAGGCCCATGGTCAATGGGGGTACTCCTCTTCCGAGGGCTACCAGGGGACCGGCAATTGGCAGACCACTGGAGCTATTAAAAACCAGCTGTCCTTTATCATCCTTTTTTTGTTCAAAGCCTGCTATCATTCCAAAAGGCTGCCCTTCGAAATGATAGATCCACCCGTTCAGCGTACGTGTAACGGCGCCTGGCAATTGTAATGATTTCAGCCCCTCCGCAATTTTTAATACGGTGTTTTTATTGTAAGCCATATTATAGGTTACATCCCATCGAAGCCCGTTTGCTGATCTTATAGGTGTGCCGGTTAGCATAAGTTCAATTCCGCGATTTTTAATTTTACCTACATTCAATGCCACGCTGTTGTATCCGCTTGACGGCGGAATCGCCGCATTTACGATGTCATTAGTCGTTGTCCTGTCATATACTGTGAAATCCACTCCAAGCCTGTTTTTGAAAAGCCTCAATTCAAGACCCGCTTCTGATGTAGTGGAAGTGTACGGCGTTAAAAGTGATGGTATAGTCGCGCTGGTAACATTCATCAAAGATTGGCCTGCATAGGGAAGGGACTGTGCGGAAAATGTTTGCTGAATTGCATAAGGATTTGGTGCTCCGCCACCAACCTGCGCCCAGGAGGCACGAAGTTTAGCATAATTCATCCAGGCCGGTTTATTTGTCCAAACATCTGACGCTATAAAACTCAAACCTACTGAGGGATAAAATAAATTATTCTTATTTACATCAAGGGTAGAAAACCAGTCATTGCGACCGCTGAATGTGAGATAAAGATATTTTTTGAAATCCACATCTACAGAGGCAAATAATGAGTTAATGCCAAGTTCGCTAAAGTTTTGCGAGAAAGATTGGCTACTTCCGTTTCCAATGAAATATTGAAACGGCAGATTGAGCTGCCCACTCGATAAGTTGGTTCCATCTACAGAATTTCGCATTTGATTTCCCCCTGCAAAAATATTTATAGAGAAATCTCCGACTTCTTTATTGAAGCCTAAGGTACCTTCCAGGTTTGTTTCAGAACGCAAACTTTCGTCTGTGCTTATTTGACCTTTATTATTAAAAGCGGTGCCGGTTGGCTGTATGTTATAACCGTTGACGTTAACCTGGTCTATCCCAAATCTCACCCTTGCATACAAAGACGGAGTGAGATTGTATCTTACGTTGAAGGAACCTATAAACCTCTTCCTTGTATCCCCGTTTTTTACTTTGTTAATCGCAAAATATGGATTGGTAGCATATATATAATCGCTCCAAGGCATTTCATTTCCATTGTCTAAATATCCAGGGTCGAGTGTGCGTACATCAATATTTGTAGCTATTAACTGGGCGCCCGCATTTGGATTTAGAGTAAAGTCTGCGAGGTATGTTCTGTTTTTTACTTCTTCAATAGAATACTGGGCATTCCCTTCGAAAATGATCTTCTTAGCCAGGTTTCCATCTACACTTAAGCTAAAAGTTTTGCGGTTAAATTTATTGTTAGGTACAATACCTTTATTATCCATATTAGCTGCTGAAAAGCGGAAATTGGCCACCTCACTACCACCCGTAAGCGCAACTGTGTTGGAAAATGTAGAACCTGTCTGATAAAAATTTTCTATGTTATCTTTCTGAGCAGAATAGGGCCTCATTTCACCGTCAGGCTGAATCACACTCGAGCCATCCAGTTTGGCACCCCACGAAGTTCTTCCGAAAGCAACTGCTTCTCCTTGGGATGTCGGAGCTACTCCACGATCACCTGAGCCATACTGGTATTGCCAATCCAGCAAATCAATAGCCTTTTCCTGCGTATAGGTAGAGTTAAGTTGAACTCCCAGTCCTTTTTGCGCATGGCCTGATTTCGTAGTAATTAATATAACACCATTTGCTGCACGCGATCCATATAGTGCTGCTGCTGTGCCTCCTTTTAAAACCGTAATAGTAGCTATATCATCCGGGTTGATGCTGGATAAGCCATCACCCCTGTCAATGCCTCCATACGTTCCCGCAGAAGCCGGGTTGCTATTTGTAATAGGTACGCCATTAACGATGTATAGTGGTTGGTTTTCTCCATTTAAAGAACCATTTCCCCGAATGATCACCCTTGTCGATGCTGCCGGTCCGCCAGATGTGCCGGAAGCGGTTACGCCAGCCACCCTACCGGTCAAAGCATTCCCCACATTGATTTCGCGTGCCTTTGTCAAGTCTTCGCCATTCACTTCCGAAACGGCATAAGAAAGTGCTTTCTTTTCCCTTTTTATTCCCAGGGCCGTTACTATTACCTGGTCAAGTACGGTAACATTTTCCACCATTTTTACCACGATGGATAGGGTAATATCATCCTTAATATTGTAACCGGATAATGTCTGATCGTCATACCCAATACTTGAAAACGTAAAGCTATACGGTCCGCCGGAAGGAATTTGTGAAAATGAAAAAATTCCTGAGCTATCCGTATTGGTACCCGAGGCAAAATTTGTTTTACCGTTTTTTATGACTACCGACACACCAGATACCGGCCTTCCAGAGGTACCTTCCACCACGCCTTTTACAAAGCTGGTTTTAGATTGAGCAAACAGTGGATCGCAGTGCAGGTTAAAGAGCAGTGTCACCAGGGTCATCAGCGTAACCCCGGATTTAATGTAATTAAATCTCATGTTCAAGCAATTTTTTTAGTGAAAAAAATCTATGGTCGATAATTCAAAATAATTTTATCGACGAATGGTTTAAAATAAACAGGAAGAAATCAAAAATATTTAACAGCAACTCTTCTGGAGAAAGCTGGCTTTTCGATTACTTACCTGAAGGCGGAAGATGTTTCTTTTTGACTCTCATATAATGTCAGGTTTTTTTTGACTTGGTAGATCAATCGTATTTGTTGCAATCGTATATCGTATTCCGGGGCATCCCGGTAAATGAAACCGGTTATTTACTCTTTAGTATAAAAGTCGAATCTGTCTTTGTTATCGTCAAGCCGTTTAGATCTGCTATATGGTTTAGTATTCCTTCCAGTGAATCCGTTCTGTTGAATCGACCGATAAAGTAGAATTTTTCTAAATCCTTTTCTGAGTAAATAATTTTCGTGTCGTACATCTCCTGCAGCGATTCTAATATTTTAGATAAAGGCTGATTATTGAACATAAACCATGATCCCCTGTAATTATTAGGGATGGTTGGATTATTTTTATTTACCTCCGGGGTAGTAATTTTATTCACACTCTTTTTCTTTTGACCACTAACCAATTTAACCTCAACTGTTTTTCGCTTTTTATCATAAGTAAGTTCCTGGCCCGGCAGCAGAACAACATCCTTTATAAATGCCGGGGTGCTGCTATCGACGGGCTTTACCAACACCTTGCCTTCGTCTAACCTCACCACTATCCGGTTCCTATTTTGAAAGGCTGTTACTGTAAAATTGGTTCCAAGAGCTGTTGTTTTAATGTCTCCGGTGAAAACCGTGAAAGGCCTGGACTTGTCGTGTGCTATTTTAAACTGAGCCTTTCCATAAAGTATAATGTTCCTTCTGTCTTTCGGAAAATCTTTTCTGAATCTAATTTCGCTGTGACTAAAAAGCACAATTGCTGACCCGTCATCCAGCTTGAAGGGTATTGGATTATCCGTGTTATTTAATTCATGGCGCATCTGGTTTATAGTCGCCGATTCTGCCAACTCCTTCTTTGCGGTTTCGTGAACTTGTGATGCATTAGTAAAAAAGACTTTGTTGCCTAATACTAGCATAAATATTAACGATGCTGCCACCGAAATGCCAATAAGGATTTGACGAACCCCTTTTGACTTTCTTATAGTTTCTGACGCGACAGAAGCCTGGGTGATTTGTCTTTGCGGAAGTGCAATTACCTTGGCCTCTTCGCTCTTTAAACTGCTTTTCAAAGAAAGCCATTCAGCATCAACATCCACATTATTCCAGGATTCCGTGATGCCTAATAACTCCCATGTATTTTTTAGGGTTTCAAAATTCTGCCTGTTCTCATTGTTAACATTAACCCAGTTCTGAATAAATAATTCATCTTCTGCATTCAATTCGTTAGCCAGGTACTTTGTAAGTAAAACATCATATCTCCCCTTATCTTCCATGGTTATCTATGCTATACGTTTGAGAAGGAATTTACCCTTACAAGTCCTTTGTTTTTTTAAAGAATATTTTTAAACGTAAATACTATTAAAAAAAATAGGATAAGATGGTCTGCCAATTTCTGTCTCAGCTTAACGAGGGCCCGGCTCATTTGAGTTTCTACTGTTTTTATAGAAATATTCAAAAATTCGGCTATCTGGACATATTTCATTCCTTCATATCTGCTTAATTCGAAAATCGTTCGCATTTGCGCCGGCAGATCATATATAGCTTTATCAATAGTATTGCGTAATTCGTCCAGATCTGCAGGGGTGGAGATGGTATTGAATGCTGGATGAGATGAGGCCCGTTTGACGTGCATTTCATATCTCGTCTTCACGCCTTCGTGACGAATAATATCCAAACAGTTATTTGTAATAATTTGGTATAGGTAAGATTTTAAAGAGAGGTCAACTGTAAGCTGATAACGGGATTCCCAAAGCTTGATAAAACCGCTTTGCACCATTTCTTTAGATAAATCAATATCAAAATTGAATTTTATCTGGCAATAAGCGCACATGGATTTAAAGTTCTCTTTGAAAAAGTTTTCTAAATCTTTTTCTTCAAACCTCAATGGGTTCAAAGTTGGTTTATGGCTATCTTCATTCAATGAGAACTCTGTTTTCCTCATGTATATGTCCGGTTTTTCATGGACTCTTAAAATAATAAGAATGAGTGGTCGACCCGTAAATCACTTATCGTATCGAGTTTTGGTAAAGGGAACACATTGTCCAAATCTAATTATTTTAAACAAATAGGGTCTTAAAGTTTTCCAAAGGGGCTAGAT
>JBBQSI010000050.1:0-11928 GCA_038213975.1 Chitinophagales bacterium | reverse complement strand
GCTTTGCCCGCGAGACAAATGGACTTGAGGTGAATATTATTTGGCTGATGCCGGCATTCCTCTTAAGTATGGCAGCCGCCTATCGCCTGGCCCGCTTTAACCTTGATGGTATGCAAGCTCTTGGTTTCAGGGGTTTACCGGTACCCGCAGTAGGATTATTTATTGCGTCCCTCCCTTTGATCTTGCATTTTAGTACTATCGGTTCCATTAACAGTTTGCTGATCAACAAGTGGTTTTTATATGGCGTAGTGCTGCTCCTGAGTTTCCTAATGATTTCTACTTTACCGATGCTTGCTTTAAAATTCAAAAATTTTTCTTTCAGGGAAAACATGCCTGCCTGGATTTTGATCATCATTTCATTTATAGCCATCATTACTTTACAGTGGCTGGCTGTGCCGCTGATTTTTATTTGTTACATTATTCTTTCCTTTTTATTTAAAACAACTGCCAGTTCATGACTTATACTGCTGAGATAAAAGTGATGCCTCTAAAAGAATTACTGGATCCACAGGGCAAAGCTGTCCTTGGAGGACTATCCAACCTGGGTATTAATAAAATTGATGATGTGCGGATCGGTAAACATATACTGCTGAAGATAGATGCAGATAATGAAGAAAATGCCAGGTTGGTTGCTGAAGAAGCTGCAAAAAAACTGCTGGCAAATCCTGTGATGGAGGAATTCTCCATTGAGTTTACCAACGATTAGGAGGTCTTTTTTTTTTGATTTCTCATCATGCTTTACATTATTCCTTCACCTATTGGTAATCTTGGTGACATTACCCTGAGAGCCCTCGATATCCTCAAGTCCGTCGACCTGATACTTGCCGAAGATACCCGCACCTCAGCAAAATTGTTATCCCATTACCAGGTATCAAAACCGGTGACGGCTTATCATCAGCATAATGAACACCGCGTTGTGGCCTCGCTTACCGAGGAGTTGTCCGGGGGCAAAACGATGGCGCTGCTTACAGATGCCGGTACGCCGGGCATTAGTGATCCTGCATTTTTACTGGTCCGGTCCTGCATTCAACAGGGAGTGGAAGTGCAATGCCTGCCGGGCGCAACGGCCTTTGTTCCCGCCCTGGTTATGAGCGGGCTACCCATCAATCGCTTTTGTTTCGAAGGATTTCCGCCGTTGAAGAAAGGGCGTAAAACGTTGTTTACTGCGTTAGCTGAAGAAGCCAGGACAATGGTATTTTACGAAAGCCCTATGCGGCTGGTAAAGACGTTGGAGGAAATGCAGCAATATTTTGGCGCAGACAGACCTTGCTCGGTTAGCCGGGAAATTTCTAAGTTGTTTGAAGAAACTGTGCGTGGGAGCCTGCAGGAAGTTGCGGAATATTTTGGGAAGAAGCCTGTAAAAGGTGAAATCGTCATCATCGTTGGCGGGAACCCGGAATAATTTTTTACTGCTCCACAGCACGATACAACTTTGTTTTTTCCCTAACGTCTGTTTTACGAAGTTTGTCAGCCTTCAAAAAACATCGCGAATGAATCGTATCCTATTCTTTTTTTCCGTACTTATTCTTACTTTTTCAACCGCTTCAGCGCAGCCTGACCGATGGCAACAGCATGTAGATTATAAAATGAAGATAGATGCTGATGTGAATACTAACAGGCTCACAGGCACACAAGTACTCGCCTATACTAATAACTCACCGGATAAGTTAGACCGTGTTTTCTTTCATCTTTATTGGAATGCATTTCAGCCGGGCAGTGAAATGGATGTGCGCAGCCAGGAACTCGGTAAGATCAAGCTGGGCAACTCTCTGCAGTGGGATTCCCGGGTGGAAGACAAAATAGCCCATTTGTCACCGGCGGAAATTGGCTATCAAAATGTGAAAACACTGACAATGAACGGCGTTTCGCAAAAACTCGAAGTGCATGGTACTATCCTTGAAGTTCCGTTATCAAAACCCATTGCTCCTCACAGCACAGTTAAGTTTGAGCTAACATTTGAAGCGCAGGTACCAAAGCAAACGAGGCGCAGTGGCCGGGATAATGCAGAAGGCGTCCGGTACAGCATGAGCCAGTGGTACCCCAAACTGTGCGAATATGATTATGAAGGCTGGCATCCTACGCCATACGTTGCCCGCGAGTTTTATGGTGTTTGGGGCGATTACGACGTCACGATCAATATTGATAAATCTTACAAACTGGCTGGAACAGGTGTTCTTCAAAATGCTTCGGAAATAGGCTGGGGTTATGACAAACCGGGTACGCCGTTGAAGAACACGGCTGCCCAAAAGAGAACGTGGCATTTTGTTGGAAAAAATATACACGACTTTGTTTGGGCCGCTGATCCTGACTTTGACCACATCGTGAAAAATGTCAACGGCATCACGCTACACACCGTCTACAAAAAAGTAGATTCTCTGCAGAGTGCCTGGGAGCAGGTAGCGAGCAGCACCGCGATGGTGTTGCCTTACATTGAAAAAAGATTCGGCAAATATCCATATCCGCAATACTCTTTTATCCAGGGTGGTGATGGTGGCATGGAATATCCTATGGCTACCCTGATCAAGAGCGCCAGTCTTGGTACCGTGTTTCATGAGTGGATGCACAGTTGGTATCAAATGATGCTGGCTACAAATGAAAGTCTCTATCCCTGGATGGACGAAGGCTTTACCAGCTATGCCGAAGAAGAAGTGAAGGCGTGGTATTACAAGCAAATGAAGGCTGAAGTGGGCGAGGAAAAGTTACCCCTCCATCATGATGGTGCGTATAACTCATATTTTTATCTACACCGCCTTGGTGCGGCTGAACCACTTACTACGCATGCAGATCACTATATGACCAGCACGGGGTACTCGATAAATGCATATTCAAAGGGAGAGATATTCCTGGTGCAGTTGGGATATATCGTAGGTGAAGAAACCAGGGACAAGATATTGTTGGAATATTATCGGCAATGGCGGTTCAAACATCCCAATGCCACTGACTTCGTAAAGATAGCCCAGGACGTAAGTGTTATGCAATTGGATTGGTACAAAGAGTATTGGATCAATACCATCAAGACGATTGATTATTCCATCGACAGTCTTTGGCAGGAGGGGGATTTGCTTAAGATAAGGTTGCGGCGAATTGGTGAAATGCCTATGCCTATTGATCTTCGTTTAACCTTTAAGGATAGTACGCATGAAGATCACTACATACCTCTCGACCTTATGTTTGGTAGCAAGCCACAGGAATTTAAAATACCAAGAACTGCTCACAAGGAATGGCCGTGGACCAATCCAACATATGTCATAGAAACAAAACACCGAATTACAGATCTAAAGGTTGTGGAGATTGATCCTACACGCAGGATGGCCGATATAGATCCGCGGAACAATAAGCTTCAGCTAAACTGGTAATGTTAGATCTGACTATAAAACGGGCAGTCCTGGAAGACGCAGCAACACTTTCAAAACTCTCTCTGGAGACTTTCTTTGATACTTTCACAGGTACCTGCACCAGCGCTGACATGGATTCATTCCTGGAAGAATATTTCAACGTTACCCAGGTTGAGAAAGAACTTAGTGATCCGGAAGATTATTTTTTTGTGGCCTGGGATCACGACAAGGCTGTTGGATATGTAAGAGTAAAAGAAGATAAGAGTGGCGTGGCCGAAATAGATAAGCATGAAGGGATAGAATTAAAGCGGCTTTATGTTCGCAAAGAATATCACGCTAAAAAAGTCGGAGTAGCGCTAACCAATTACGCGATTGATTTTGCGAAGCAACATGATTACGGAACGATTTTTCTCAGTGTTTGGGAGTTTAACGAGCAGGCAAAGAAATTCTACGAAAAATTTGGATTTGAGTACACCGGCTACCGTCATCCTTTTCCTATTGGCAATACACCTCAAACCGATGTTTGGATGATCAAAAAGATTTAGCCTTTCACATGGAGGATATATTTCTCTCCGAAAAAATCTTCTTCAAATACTTCGCTGATCGGATACACCGCGGGCTGCAGTTTGCTTTCAGCGATTTCGTTTTTGATATCCCCGCCTTTCAGGCAAATTAGTCCTCTGCTCTGTTCATTTGTTGTTGGCCGCAGCAATGGCTTGCTCCATCGCCACAACTCGTCCAGGGGAGCGACAGCCCGGGAGACGATCGTATCAAATTTTGCCGGCAAATCTTCAGCGCGGGTATGTGAGGTAGATATATTTGCCAATTGAATTTCATCCGCAATCGCCCTTGCTACTTTAAGTTTTTTTCCAATGCTGTCCACGAGCTGAAACTGAGAGGAAGGAAAAAGAATAGCGAGTGGGATGCCAGGAAAACCACCACCGGTGCCCAGGTCCATCACTTCACTGCCTCCAGGGAAAGCAAACTTTTTTGCGATCGCCAGCGAATGCAACACATGGCGTTCATAGAAATTTTCCATGTCCTTGCGGGAAATAACATTTATCCGCGTATTCCATTCGACATATAAATCCTGTAGAGCAGCCAACTGCTCAAATTGCATTGCGGCCAGGTCAGGAAAATATTTTCCTATTAATTCCATTTACTTCCAGTTAGCCGCTGGTTTTTTTACCAGTGCCGATGAGAAAATAAAAAAGTAAAAAAACATCCAGACATCAAAAAGAAAGAACCACGGGAAAAGATCTTTTTCATCAAGTTTGTCACTTACTTTTTTCACTACAAATAGTTGAATAAAAAACCGCACGCCGAATCCCGCAGCTACCAGAGGCCATGAATAAAAAATTCCCGCGGCGACGAGACAGGGATAATAAAAAAAATATGAGAGGGCATACAATCCTAATAAAAACTTATGTGTGGCTTTGTAATATTTCCCCGTAGTATAGTGACGTTGCTTTTGTTTTTTCCATTGCTTCCAGGTTAGCGGCGGTTGTGATAACGTGAAGGCATCTTTATCAATAACGATGTTGGTATTTGTAGCTGTAGCGGCTTTGTTGATGAACAGGTCATCATCTCCGCCGGGCAAATGATTATGAGCGGAAAATCCTTTATGCCTGAAAAAAACAGACTTCTTATAGCTGAGGTTTCGCCCGGTGGCCATGTAGGGAACTCCGGCTTTTGCATAAGATAAATATTGCAGGGCGGTGTGAAATGCTTCCCACCGGATAAGCTTATTCAAAAATCCTTTCCTTTTTTGAAAGGCACCGTATCCTAAAACAATCTCCACTCCATCATCATAGCCTTCCTGCATTTTGTCTATCCAATACTCGGATGCAGGCACACAATCCGCATCGGTTAAAAGTACCACTTCGTGTTTTGCGGTTTTTATACCAATGCTAAGCGGGTATTTTTTCCCGGGAATAAACCTCGCTTCTTGTTTCAGTTCAACAATTTGTAGTTGTTTAAACTTCCGCTGGTATTCTTCCAGCACGTATTTGCTATCGTCAAGAGAATTATCATCTACCACAAGGACCTCGTGCGTTGTAGGATATTTCTGAACAAGGGAACCCGGTAAATTTTTAGCAATATTGCCGGCTTCATCACGGGCGCAGATGATTACGGAAACTGGCTGTGTTTGTGTGATATTTCGAACGCGAGGTTGGTAAAATGCAAGCCTGAGAAAAAAAAATGCGTAATAAAAAACCTGGATTAAACTTACGGTACAAAATAAAATGAAAATCATTTCTCTCCAATGAGCCGTAAGTATTGCAACGTCCATAGCCGGCAAAAATAAGCGGAGGAGCTTTAGAAAATTCATTGCGGTTAATCTTTCATTTTCCAATACCTCGCTTGCCTACAGCAGGCTATCTTTGCTGCCCACAAAATGGCTACACTTACTTTTTCGCTGGAAAAAAAGGATACAGGTTTGCGGGCGAGAGCGGGCACTATCACCACAGATCATGGAGAAATAATGACACCGGTCTTTATGCCGGTAGGTACGGTAGGTAGCGTGAAAGCAGTGTCCCAGCAACAATTAAAAGAAGACGTAAGGGCAAGCATCATTCTCGGCAACACTTACCACCTTTATCTCCGCCCCGGTACTGATGTAATCGAAGGGGCGGGGGGATTACACAAATTCATTAATTGGAACCGCCCGATACTGACAGACAGCGGAGGCTTCCAGGTTTTTTCTCTCAGTAATACGCGGAAGCTCACCGAAGAGGGAGCCTGGTTTCAAAGCCATATTGATGGCAGCCGTCATTTGTTTAGCCCCGAGGGCGTGATGGATATCCAGCGCTCAATCGGCGGCGATATTATTATGGCATTTGATGAATGCCCACCCGGCGCCAGTGAATATGCCTATGCGAAAACTTCGATGGAGCTAACGCATCGCTGGCTGGATCGATGCTTTGCAAGGTTCGAAACAACACCGGACAGGTACGGGTACACGCAAAATTTATTTCCAATTGTGCAGGGTGGTGTACATAAAGATTTGCGTAAACAATCGTGTGAATATGTGACCCAAAAAAATGCACCCGGCAATGCCATTGGCGGCCTGAGCGTGGGGGAGCCGGAAGAGAAAATGTATGAAATATGCCGGCTCTGTTGCGAGCTTCTGCCCGCCGGTAAACCACGATATCTCATGGGTGTAGGCACCCCCTGGAACCTCCTCGAATGTATCTCCCTTGGCGTTGATATGTTTGATTGTGTAATGCCCACCCGCAATGGACGTAACGCTATGTTATTTACCACAGAGGGCGTCATCAATATCGATAACAAAAAATGGGAAAAAGATTATTCCCCACTTGATAGCGGCTTTGAGAATGCCGTCAGCAATTCTTATTCAAAAGCTTACCTGCGGCATTTAATTAAGGCAAAAGAAATCTTGGGATTACAGCTCGCGAGCATCCACAATCTTGCATTTTATGTACACCTTATGACCGAAGCCAGGCGCCGAATTGTCTCCGGAGACTTTGAAAACTGGAAAGCAGAAAAAATTAACCAATTCAAACAGCGGTTATAACTAAAGTGGAACAAAATTTAAAAGCTCTCTTTTTAACTCTTTCCACTTGCCACTAAGCTCGTAAAAACACTAACTTCAGCCTCATAGCGTGAATAATATTGGAGAATATTTTTTCACTCTTTTTCGTTAGAGAATATATCCTGTCAAAAATTGAATGAAAGATGAAAAGCTACATTCTTACCCTTTTAATAAGTTTTGCTGCCTTGACTTGCTTCAGCCAGCAACTGGAAGTGAAAGGCGCAGGAGCCGATCTTTATTTGGCACACTCTGTGGCTGCGAAAGAAAATTTTTACAGTATAGGCAGGCTGTATAATGTTTCGCCCAAAGAAATAGCCGCCTATAATAAAATAACAATGGAAAGCGGATTAAGTGTCGGCCAGGATTTGAAAATTCCACTGACCCCGGGAAATTTCATCCAGTCACCGACGGCCTCACCTTCCCCTTCACTGGTGCCGGTGGTGCATTCTGTAGAACCGAAAGAAGGTCTTTACAGAATTAGTACCACTTACAATAAAGTACCCATAGACGTTTTAAAAAAATGGAACCACTTGCCTGGCGATGAGATTAGTATCGGTTCACCTCTTATAGTTGGTTTTTTAAAAATTGACAAAAGCCAGTCAACACTTGCCTCTTCGGTCAAAGCTTCCCCTGCCGTAGTAAAAGTTGAAGAGAAAAAAAGTGTTGAGAAAAAACCAGATGTGGGGCCAACGATGACCCCACCTATAAAAACTACAGCTTCCGCTCCGGACCCAAACGCATCTTCAGTTCTACAGAAATCTCCGGAACCTGCCAGGCAGGTTGTGAGCGTTGCCAAAGGTGGGACTTCATTTGACGGAGGCTATTTCAAAAAACTTTATAGTATGCAGGTCAACTCCCGGAATGCAGTAAGTGAAAATGGAAATGCTTCAGTTTTTAAATCCACGAGTGGATGGAAAGATGGCAAATATTATTGCTTCAATAATACAGCCCTTCCCGGCAGTATCATCCAGGTGACATTAAACTCCACAGGTAAAAGTGTGTTTGCAAAGGTTCTTGATGTGATTCCGGAGATCAAACAAAACGAAGGTCTGGCACTCATCATCAGCAATTCTGCGGCTGCCGAGCTTGGTGCGAGTGGTGGCCAGTTTGATTGTACCTATTCTTTTGTAAAGTAGATCAGCTTCGCCAGCCGCGGAGAAAATCTTCAATCTTCATTCTCTTTTTACCTTCCAACTGGATTTCTTCCAGCGCTATCGTTGAATCGGCCGCTGCGAAATGTAAAAAGCTTCTATTGTCGGTGGAATAACTACCGGGAGAAATTTCCGCTTTTTGATCAACCAAGGAAGCCTGGTATATTTTAAGTTTTTTGCCGTTTAAAAAAGTGTATGCCGCAGGATAGGGTGATAGTCCCCGGATAAGATTATAAATCTCCTGCCCTCGTTTACTCCAATCTATTTCGCAAGTTTCGGTGTGGATCTTAGGCGCATGCCGCAGTGATTCGCCGCTAATATCAGGTTGGGCTTTGGCAGCTAAATTTTTTTCAGCAATGCCTTCCAGGGTATTCACCAACAGTTGGGCGCCGGCTACTTTCATGCGAGTGTATAATTCCCCGGCAGTTTCTTTTTCACCAATTTTTAAAGATTGTTGCAACAAAATATTCCCTGTATCTATTTCATGTTTCAGCCTGAAAGTGGTAACACCTGTTTCTTTTTCACCGTTAATAATCGCCCAATTTATCGGGGCGGCGCCGCGATACTGCGGAAGCAGGGAACCATGCACATTGATGGTTCCAAGCGGCGGCATGTTCCAAACAACTTCCGGCAACATCCTGAATGCCACAACCACCTGCAAATCGGCTTTCAATAACTGTAGTTCTTTTAAAAATTCAGGATCCCTGAGTTTTTCTGGCTGTAAAATTTTCAGGGAATTTTCCAGCGCAAATCTTTTCACGTCGCTTTCCTGCAGTTTCAGGCCACGTCCCGCAGGTTTGTCAGGCGCAGTCACCACTGCAATCACGTCGTGGCCCGCCGCTAACAATGCAGCAAGCGAGGGCACAGCAAATTCCGGCGTACCCATAAAGATTATCCTGATATTTTTCATCTGTAAAATAAATACCGGTAACGGCTATTCGAAATCTTCATACATCAGGTACTTCTTTCGTATTGTTTTGAAATGTTGTAGACCTGGCTCCCAGCTTTTCCTGATAGCTGCTTCTGGTACGCCATCTATTATTTGCTGCATCAGTTCATCATTGCCTGCCAACCGGTGGAAATGACTTGTTTTTAGAAAGAAATTTTTCTTGTCAGGAAAGTGGCGGTATGCATCCAGAAGCCACTTTAATTGCAGCCTCCGCTCTGTCTTATCCAAAACTTGCTCCGGTGAGCCGGACAGATCCCAACCGTAACAGGTTTTGCCACCCAACTTTGGCAATGGCCCACCGCCTTTTCCCCTAGGCGTAAATGCAAACATCGTTTTTGGGTATGAGGTATGACCGAATATTTGGAAGGGCTTATCTGTCCCACGACCTTCGCTCAAAACCGTACCCTCAAAAAAGCAGGTTGAAGGATACAAATAAATGGACTGAATGTTTGGCAAATTGGGTGAAGGTTTCACCGGTGGTACGTATTTACTTTTGTGATCGTAATTCAGATTTTTTATCACCAGGAAATGAAATGGCGTGTCTGCTGAATTTTCTGCATGCTGGTAAAACGAGTATTTATTATTGGCTTTTTCACTTAACCATTTTTCTCCTGCAATCATTAAGGCGTATTCGCCAACCGTCATGCCGTAAACGATTGGCACGGGTTGCATACCTACAAAGCTTTTGAAGGCAGGCTCCAATACCGGCCCATCTACATAAAAACCATTTGGATTGGGGCGGTCAAGGACAAGCAGCGGTTTTGAACATTCAAAAGCAGCCTCCATAAAGTATTGCAGTGAGGAGATGTAAGTGTAGAAACGTGTGCCTACATCCTGGATATCGAAAATCAAAATATCGACGTCCTGTAAATCTTCCTGCGTTGGCTTACTATGGCTGCCATATAAACTTACTACTGGGATACCTGTATTTGGATCAGTAAAACTTTCAACTTTCTCTCCTTCAGCTGCCCTTCCGCGAAACCCATGTTCCGGGCCAAAGATCTTAGTTACTGTTATCCCCCCCGCGAGCAAGGTATCCAGAAGATGCGTGTTTCCTACCATGGATGTTTGATTGGCAAAAAGTCCAATTCTTTTTCCTTTGAGCATCGGTAAATAAATCTCCATGCGTTCTGCCCCGGGAATAATGCGGGTTTGTGCCTTGATTGAGCTAAAAGCCAGGCAGGAAAATATCGTGAGGAATAAATATCTCTTCATGTGCCAAATGTCATGAATCATCTTCATAGTTTTCGTTAAATCAGTATTGCATCTTGCGGAGACTTGGCGCTTTGAACCAGGTCGTTGCCACGACAAGCAGTGTCATGGTTCCTCCAAAAACTACTGCAGGTATAGTTCCCATCAGTTTCGCCGCGACGCCACTTTCAAACTGGCCCAATTCGTTGCTGGAATTTACGAACATGGAACTTACGCTCATAACGCGTCCCCGCATGGCATCGGGTGTTTTCAATTGTGTGATTGTACCCCTAACGATCACGCTTATCCCATCCAGCATGCCGGCAATCAACAGGGCGAAGAAGGAAAGGAGGAATAATTTTGAGATGCCAAATATGATTATGCAACAACCGAATCCACCAACGGCCAGCAACATTTTCCTGCCCTGGTTTTTTTTCATTGGAAAGATCGTCAGGATCACGACAATCACTATCGAACCCAGGTCAGAAGCTGCATTGAGAAAGCCAAATCCTTCGGGGCCCACCTTTAATATATCGCGGGCATAAACAGGAATGAGGGCAACAGCACCTCCAAAAAGCACCGCAAATAAATCGAGGGAGAAAGCCCCAAGCAGTTCTTTTGTTTTAAGCACAAATTGCAAGCCCTCCTTCACACTCGCCAGTGTGCGCTGCACACCTTTCTCTACACCGGGTGGCCTGGCGGTCAACTTTACCAGGAAGAAAGATGCGATCGCCACCAGGCAGCAAATTGTGATCAGGGTATTATGTATGCCGATGCCTCCGATCAAAAAACCGCCGATTGCATGCCCGGTTACAGAGGCGGAAAGCCAGGTTCCCTGGCTCCAGGTCGTGGCACTTTGAAGGTCATGCCTGGGGACAATGTAGGCAATCATAGCACTAAATACCGGCCCGGTGAAGGCCCTGATGATACCCGTGCAAAAAATTACAAAGTAAATGCAGATTGCAATCCGGTGATTGCTAAGATGGTCAGCGACATATCCCGAAGAAAGGAAGATAAGTAGGAAAACAGCAGCAAAGTAAGAGGCAACGCCTTTCAATAATAATTTTCGTTTATCACTCTGGTCTATCACGTGGCCGGCGTATAATGCAAGTGATACAGCGGGAATCACTTCCGACAGACCTACGAGGCCAATGGCGAAAGGATCATTTGTTAACTGGTAGATCCACCAGCCTACGAGGGTACCCAGCATGCGCAGGCCCATGATGTAAATAAATCTTCCCTGGAGCAGGTTCCTGAATTCCGGGACTTTTACAACTATAAAGGGATCATACCTGGCTTCGGCCATTTATGTACGTTAGGGTAGTATCAAATAATTATTGCTTCCTGAATACTCTTTTTCAAGTGCCGTCGCGATGGCGTCCATATGCTTTTCATTCCCGAGGAAATCGGCCGAGGCAGCATCAATAAAAAGTGTCGGAAGATCGTGTTGTTTTATATACTGGGTGTACGTTTCCTGCAATGAATAGAGATACTCTGCGCCAATTTGCTGCTCGTAACTGCGATTTCTTTTCCGGATATTTTCCCTCAGCCTCTCAATGGGCGCATGCAGGAAGATTAGCAGGTCCGGCTGAATAAGTTGCGGATTGATTATGTCGAACAACTTTTGGTAAAGCATAAATTCTTCACCCGGCAAATTCACCTTCGCAAAAAGAAGGCATTTGGTAAAAAGGTAATCTGAAACTGTGACGTTTTGAAAGAGGTCTTTCGTTTGCAACAGGTCTTTCA
>JBBQSI010000049.1:0-11931 GCA_038213975.1 Chitinophagales bacterium | reverse complement strand
ACTTGGGCATTCCGGGCATCTAAGATTACAAGAAGTAGTTGGCTCAAATGAGATGGATACGGGTAAGCCCCATTGAACAGGCCTTTGCAGTAAGCGGCTTAGATAATAGCTTGACAATACTTTGAGCCCATTCCATGCTTTCGGAAGCGTGAGCTTAGTCAAAAAGTTGATGCTATCGTTGAAGTTCTTCGCCGGCATTGCCCGGCGAAGATACTATGGAAACACCAGCAAGGCGGCTATAGCCCGGCGTCGGCTTTTACTATTGCAGATGGGATCGCTTTGATGGACTGAATAGGTTGAATATCTACCATATCGCGGCTGAAAGATGTGCTGTCGGAATAGAGCATCTTCAACATAGGCTCCTGGTCAAGATCCAGGTTCTCAGCAAGAAACATTTCATAATTTTCTGAGATCACGTTGAGTGCTATAAAGTTCATCACGAATTTGCGGGTCTCTGCCGGTAGAAATTTTTTGATATCCCAAAAATCAGCATCTGCTTTACCGGTTTTCTTCATAGATACTCTAACACGTCCGGCGCCGCAATTGTACGAGGCAACGGCCAACAAAAGATCATCCTCGAAATAGTTGAGCTGATCACGAAAATACCTTGCTGCGGCAGTCGTAGACTTCACGAAATTTTTACGCTCGTCATATTTACCACCCACTTTCAGTCCATATTCTTTTGCAAGCGTAGACATGAACTGCCAGTAACCAACTGCACCAACAGGCGACACGGCATTTGCATTAAATTCTGATTCCAAAATAGGCAACATCCGTAACTCAATTGGTACATTATACTTCTCGAGGATGGGGATTGCCCGGGGGAAAAACTTGTCAGCTTTCTTAAAGAAATGCACGACATATTCACGCCTTTTCTCCGTAAATGACTTGACGTATTCTTTTGAATACCTGCGATGTTCTCTTAATACTTCAGGGTAGGCTGCGTACATGGGGTTATCAACCGTCGGCTGGTCAGGTTCGCCTTTTGCAAGATAACTGATCAGCGAAGCTAAACCAGGCACTCCAATCAAAGAGGCTGCAGAAGTGCTGAATCCAATAATGAAAAATACAGCTAATAATACCAGAAAATTTTTAGATCGAATTACTCTCATTACTAATGTTTTTTAGAATCACATACACAATTCTTTTTCGGTTTTGCGCATATGACTGCCGTTAGACAGTTTGTTAGACAAATAATTTTTTCCCCTTTTTTCAGGAACTTATGAACTATATGAAGATGGATTATAAAATGGTAATTCAGAAAAGATAGAGAACTACCTGTAACACCTGGAGAAGGTACGACTGAATATTCGAAAAAGAATTATAATCCGCTAAACATAATCTTTTTACTTTCGGTCGCGTGGAGGCAAAAGTAGTGCCCAACTCCCAATAATGCAAGGTATTTGGTTAAAAAGTGGTTAAAGGAATTCTATGAAAACGCTTATCCTGCTTATAAGTTTTGCTGTATCAACGACTTATGCCCAGTCCCCCGAGTTTTTGTGTAAATACATTGATACAATTGCTTTAACAGAACAAAATAGATTTACGCCTCTGCACCTGGCTGGCAGCTATTCGGTTGCTTCACAAAATTTTAACGTGACCTATTATCGTTGTGACTGGCAAGTTGATCCATCAGTTCATTATATAACCGGCAAGGTTACCTGCAAATATTTTCTTTCAGAACCTGCTGATACAATTTCCTTTGATTTGTCAAACTTCCTCGTTGTTGATAGTGTCATTCATCATGGGAAGCTTATTTTATTTAAACAAGGCCCGGGACAACTCACACTAAATTTCAAATCGACGCAATCTCCGGGAAGCGCGGACTCTGTAATAATATATTACCAGGGCATGCCGGCAAGCAGTGGCGTTGGTTCCTTTGTAAACGCAATTCATGATGGCAGCCCGATCTTATGGACGCTCAGCGAACCGTACGGCAGCCGCGACTGGTGGCCTTGTAAAGATGGCCTTTCAGATAAAGCTGATTCAGTGGATATTTATATCACTTCCCCCAGCCAGTTCACCGGCGTATCCAATGGGTTATTGGTTTCCTCATCCACCAGCAATGGCAACTCTACTTTTCATTGGAAACACAGGTATCCGATAGCCACCTACCTGGTTTGCATGGCAGTAACAAATTATTCAACTTTTACTAATGTAGTACAGGCAGCAGGTAACCAGGTTTTCATGCAAACATTCTGCTATCCTGAATCGCTTTCTTTGTTCCAGCAAAACACGCCGCTCGTTTTAAATTCCATGCAATACTTTGCCGGAATTTTCGGCAACTATCCCTTTGAAAAAGAAAAGTATGGGCATGTACAGTTTGGGTGGGGAGGCGGCCAGGAACACCAGACTTCCACTTTCCTTGTATCGCCGAATGAAAACCTCATGTCGCACGAACTGGCGCATCAATGGTTTGGTGATATGATTACGTGTGCCAGTTGGGAAGATATCTGGCTGAACGAAGGATTTGCAACGCACCTGGCGAGTATGGATATGGAACAAAAATATCCACTAACGGCTACCAATAACCGAAAAGCAGTAATTGAACAGATCACATCTGAACCCGGGGGATCTGTATGGGTGGACGACACAACATCCGTGGCCCGCATATTCAACGGCAGGCTTTCTTATCGAAAAGGGTCACACGTTCTTTATATGTTGCGCTGGATATTGGGCGATCACATTTTTTTCCGGGGAGTGAATAGTTATCTTAATGATCCGGCACTCAGGTACAAATTCGCAACTACCGCAGACCTACAGCGCAATCTCGAAAAGGAAAGCGGAAAAGATCTTTCAAATTTTTTTAATGACTGGATCTATGGCCAGGGTTATCCATCCTACCAGGTAGCCTGGAGCCAGCAATCTTTTAACTCTGTGAACATCATCCTGAACCAGGCAACTTCACATCCATCCGTTGATTTTTTTGCACTTCCGGTGGCTTTGAAATTTAAAAGCGGTACCCAGGAAAAAACAATTGTTGTAAACAATACAATCAATGGAGAGGCCTTTACTGCAGACATTGGTTTCCTCGCAGACACAGTAATTATAGACCCGGACTATTGGCTGATCAGCCGGGACAACTCTTCACAAAAGTTGAACGCGACAAACACAGACCATTTCGTGCAAATTTTCCCGAACCCGGTAAAGGATATGCTCAGCATTTACCTTAGTAACTTTCCCGAACAGCAAGCGAACGTAAAAGTGTTTGATATGAAAGGTGCCGCCGTATTCGCAAAAACAATAACTATAAACGGATTTGCTTTCACGAGTCTTGCCCTAAATAAACTGCCTCCGGGATATTATGTGTTGAGGCTGCAGGCCGGCAATTCATTTAAGTATTCATCAAAGATTTTGAAGCTTTAACTGCAAACAGGAGTGGCGCGTAAACGAAAAAGGAAAAGAGCTTCTGCTGAAAAAATTATCCTGCGCATCCTGCTCGCCACTGCAGCGGTTGCACTGGCGGTATCTTATATCATTGACGTGGCTACGCGGCCACCTAATGTATTTTACCCGGGTTTTGAAATTGAAATTCCACCGGGTTATGCCATCCACGGAATAGATGTGAGCCGCTACCAGGATGTAATCAACTGGCAAAGTGTATCCGCAATGGAAGCCCGGGATCTAAAGATTGGTTTTGCATTTATAAAAGCCACCGAAGGCACAAACCGCATCGATCCGCAGTTCAGACGCAATTGGCTAAAGGCGGAGGAAAATCAAATAACAAAAGGAGCTTACCATTTCTTTATCCCGACAAAAAGCGGCAAAAAGCAAGCTGCTAATTTTACGCAGATAGTGAACCTGCAGCCCGGAGACTTGCCACCGGTGCTTGATATTGAGAAAACTTTCGGGGCAAAAGCAGAAATAATCAAAAAAGAATCACGGATATGGTTAGATGAAGTTGAGCGTTTTTATAAAGTGAAACCCATCATCTACACGAATATTGATTTTTATACGCATTATCTCCAGGATGACTTTTCTGATTACCCGCTATGGATCGCTCACTATCTGCAAGCCGAGAAACCACGCCTCGATCATCCCTGGGTATTTTGGCAGCACAGCGAAACAGGCAGGGTGAACGGAATATTATCGCCCGTCGACTTTAATGTTTTTATTGGGGACAGCGTTAGTTTTCGAAGCCTTCTGATAAAAAGAAATTAACAACGCACTCCTTAACTTTAACAGATGGCCGAAGAGGAAATTAACGTAAGGAAGTATTTTAAAAGAATTATTTCCTCGATGTCCGTCAGCTTAATGTGGATGTTGGTAAATTCCACTTTTGGCATCATGTTTAATTTTGCTTTTTTTGATCCTATACCAACAATTGGGAATTATATTTTTTACGGATGGTTTGTGTTGAGTCTTTCTGCGCTGATCTTCTATCTGTACAAACTCTGGAAATAGCCCATTACCAGCCGAGGATCCATGCAAATATTAGCGGAGCAACAATAGTAGCATCACTTTCCACTATAAATTTTGGTGTATTAATGTCCAGCTTCCCCCAGGTAATTTTTTCATTCGGCACTGCGCCAGAATATGAACCGTAGGAAGTGGTAGAGTCGGATATTTGGCAAAAGTAGCTCCAGAAAGGAACGTCGTGCCACTCAAGATCCTGGTACATCATTGGCACTACGCATATAGGAAAGTCGCCGGCAATACCCCCGCCGATTTGGAAAAATCCAACCCCTTTCCCGGAAGAATTCTTCCGGTACCAGTCAGTGAGTTCCACCATATATTCGATACCGCTTTTCATTGTCACGGCTTTCAGTTCACTTTTCACCACATAGCTCGCAAAGATGTTACCCATGGTGCTGTCTTCCCAGCCCGGCACAACGATGGGAATGTTTTTTTCTGCGGCCGCCATCATCCAGCTATCTTTTGGATCTATCTCGTAATACTGCTCCAACACGCCACTTTTAAGCATTTTGTACATGAACTCGTGCGGGAAGTAGCGCTCACCTTTATCATCAGCCTCTTTCCAAATTTTGTGAATGTGCTGTTGCAAACGCCGGAACGCTTCTTCCTCGGGAATACATGTGTCGGTCACCCGGTTATAGTGATTCTC
This sequence comes from Chitinophagales bacterium, assembly GCA_038213975.1. Classification (GTDB taxonomy): domain Bacteria; phylum Bacteroidota; class Bacteroidia; order Chitinophagales; family Chitinophagaceae; genus Ginsengibacter. The sequence goes on along the minus strand of JBBQSI010000049.1, from coordinate 6,866 downwards.
CAGCAAATCCCATTCTTCCCGGGGGCTCAGATCCCTGTAATTTGGCACCCGCTTGTAATGGCTATGCGCCACAAGATTCATGATATCCTCTTCCAGGTTTGCTCCGGTACAGCTAATGATATCCACTTTTCCCTGCCTGATCATCTCTGCCAGGGAGATGCCGAGTTCCGCCGTGCTCATAGCACCAGCCAGTGTCACCATCATCTTCCCTCCGTCATCGATGTGCGTTTCGTAGCCTTTGGCAGCATCCATAAGGGCCGCGGCATTAAAGTGCCTGTAATGATGTTCTATAAAATTTGAAACTGGACCTTTATTCATGACGTATATATAAGTTGGTTTGAAGGCCTGCAAAAATATAGTTTTTACAGGGAGGCAGCAGCAACACAAAATGGTGGTGGGTGTATCAGGAATATTACAATTCTTTAACTGCGCAGTGTAGGTAACGTAACAAATAATTAGGGAACTTTCCAGTTCAGTTAAATGCAGCAGTAGCGGGCAATAGGTTGTCATGTTTTAGGAATCGATTCGTCTAGTGTACACCAAAATTGCTCTGCTAACTTGTTCTTGATTTTTTAAGCGAAATCACAGCCATCATCAAAAAAACTGGATGCCGGGCATGTCGTTTAGGCCCGCACGGTGGAGTATGTGGAACACAATTAATAAATTGCATGTTATCAGCTACCTGCATAATTTCATATCTATAATGAAGCTACCCAACAGTAGAAACCACGCAATGAAAATTGACATTCATTTAAAGCCGTCACTGGCGCTTTTTGCCTTATTTATTTTCTGTGGAGCATTTATTTTTTCTGCTCATGGAGAATCAAAAAAAGGCGTGCCCTTGTCCCCTGTTCCGTTCATGTCAGCACCAGACACTACGATCACGGGAAATATCACTGACAGTTTGGGCGATCCGCTATCTGGTGTATCCGTTTTGGTACAAGGCACCAATAAGGGAACATTTACAAACAGTTCAGGAAACTTTACGCTGACTGATGTGCCTCCCACCGGTACGCTGGTGATTAGTAACGTCGGTTATGAAACACAGCAAGTAGCAATTTCTGCCGGACAAAGCAGGGTAAACATTTCCTTACGGCCTTCTACGGGCACGCTGGCAGAGGTGGTATTAACCGGGTTTCAGCGGATTGACAAGAAAAAATTTACGGGTGCCGCAGTTACGTTAAATGCCGATGATGTAAAAATCCCGGGGCAGACCGACGTCACCAGGATGCTTGAAGGCCGTGCTGCCGGCGTTTCTGTACAAAATGTATCCAGCACGTTTGGTACTGCGCCAAAGGTTCGTATCCGTGGCGCCACATCAATAAACGGAGATAATAAACCGCTTTGGGTGGTGGATGGTGTTGTGTTGGAAGATATCATCAACATCTCCAACGACCAATTGTCAAGTGGGGATCCCACGACGCTCATTGGATCTTCTGTTGCAGGTATTAATGCCAATGACATTGAAACATTCGACATCCTGAAAGATGCAGCGGCGACAGCACTTTACGGAGCACGTGCTATGAATGGCGTGATCGTAATTACGACCAAGAAAGGAAAATCAGGAAAACCTACCATCTCTTATACAGGCAATTTTAGTACTAGGTTGAAGCCACAATACAGTGAGTACAACATTATGAATTCGGCTGAGCAAATGTCAGTGCTGGGTGAACTGGAGCGAAAGGGAATTCTCACCTCCAACATACTCGACAATCCTGATTACGGCGTATATGGAAAAATGTATGACCTTATTTCCAGGCCCGATGCAAACGGGAATTTTAGACTTGCCAATACCGTTGAGGCACGCTCCGCCTTCTTAAAAACTTTCGCTCTTGCAAATACTGATTGGTTCAATATTCTTTTTAGAAATTCACTCACCCAGGAACATTCAGTGAGTATTGCTGCTGGCACCAATAAATCACAATCGTTTTTCTCTACCAGCTTTTATGATGATGCTGGTTGGACAATTGCAGATAACGTGAAGCGATACACGCTGACGTTTCGCAACAATTATAATTTTACAGATAAGCTTTCAGCAGGATTCATCACTGTTGGCTCAGTTCGCCAGCAAAGAGCTCCCGGCGCATTAAGTCGTGTAAGCAATCCCGTATCAGGACAATTTGATCGGGATTTTGATATAAATCCATTCAGCTACGCTCTTAACACCAGCAGAACGCTGACGGCCTATGATGATGATGGCAACCTGGAATATTTCCGGAGAAACTTTGCTCCCTTTAATATCATTGATGAGTTGGACAATAATTACCTGGATATTGGCGTGATCGATTTGAAGCTACAGGGCGAGCTGGGTTATAAATTCAATAGCCACCTGCGTTTCGATTTTATCGGCGCCGTTCGTTATGTGAAATCCACGTTTGAGCACCAGATCACGGAGAATTCAAATATGGCAAATGCATATAGGGCAAATGAGAATGCAACCATTGCTGCCAATAACAAGTTTCTGTACACAGACCCCGATAATCCTGCTGCTCCACCGGCGGTGGTACTTCCTTTTGGAGGTTTTTATAATCGTACAGAGGACAAATTGGTTTCTTACGACATCCGAAACAGCCTCAATTATACAAACACGTTCAACCTGAAACATAACGTGAGCATATTGGCTGGTCAGCAGGTGAAATTGGCCGATCGTCAAAACTTTTCGAATACGGGTTACGGCTATCAATACGATAATGGTGGCGTTCCCTTCGTGGATTACCGCATATTGAAGCAAACCATCGAATCAAACTTCCCCTACTTCGGGATGACAAAAGAGTTTGACCGGTTTGCTGCCTTCTATCTAAATGCCCAATACACGTACGATCGTAAATACAACTTTTATGGAACCGTCCGGTATGACGGCTCCAACAGGTTAGGTTCGTCCGAAACAGCGAGGTGGCTGCCAACCTGGAGTTTTGGTGGTGCCTGGAATATCGATGAAGAATCATTTATGCGAAATATAAAATTTGTTGATTACCTCAAGCTAAGGGCAAGTTATGGTCTTACTGCCAGCCTTGGTCCGGCCACCAACTCCGGCGTCGTTCTGAGAAGCCAGACGACAAACAGGACGTTTCCGTTAGAGAGAGAGTCAGTTATCCAGCTGGTAAACCTGGAGAATTCAGACCTGACATGGGAAAAAAATTACCAGACAAATATTGGTTTAGATGCCGGCTTTTTTAATAATCGGATGAACGTAAGTTTAGATGTGTACCAGCGTAATAGTTTTGACCTCATCAGCATCATTAAAACAGGCGGTGTCGGTGGTGAGCCACTAAAAGCGGCCAACTACGCAGATATGGAAGCGCAGGGTGCCGAAGCGCTTATCGGCGGCAGTCTGGTGAAAACGAGAAAATTTGAATGGTATTCCAAACTGACATTCGGGTACAATACAACCAAGATCACTAACGCACGAAATGAGCCGATCATTTTCGACCTGGTGAAAGCAGAAGGAGGTAACAGGCAAGGCTACCCGGTGAACAGTTTATTTTCACTTAAGTATACCGGCCTGGATCATCTAACCGGCGTTCCGGTTTTTATCAATGAAAAGGGCGAGAGTAGCTCCAACGTTTATTTACAAGATCAGAACATTGATAACCTGGTTTACGAGGGGCCGGTAGATCCTACTTACACAGGTGGCTTTTCAAACACGTTTAATTACAAAGCTTTTTCTTTAAACGTATTCCTGACTTACCAGGCCGGAAATAAAATCAGGCTCTATCCTGCATTTCGCACGTCCTACTCTGACTTTGATGCCCTGCCAAAAGAGTTTAATGACAGGTGGCTGCAGCCTGGTGATGAGTTAAAAACGAATGTACCTTCTATTGTAGATGCTTACCAGCGCTACCTCGTGGATGGCACCGGCGCATATCCTTATAACAATTACAATTATTCTTCGGCACGTGTAGCTGACGGTAGTTTCGTAAGATTAAAAACGGTATCACTTTCCTATAACCTGGGGGAAAATATTTTGCAGAAATCGGTGTTTAATTCTCTATCCGTAACAGCTCTGGCAGCCAACCCCTGGTTGATCTATTCCGATCCCAAATTAAAAGGGCAGGATCCCGAGTTCTTTAATACAGGTGGCGTAGCCCAACCTATTCAAAAACAATTCACGCTTTCGATAAAAGCAGGATTATAAAGATCATTAGATGAAGAAGCTGATTTTATATTTTACAATTTGTTCCGGTATTTTTTTCGTCTCCGGGTGTAATAAATTCCTGGAGAAGGAACCGGATAATCGCGCCAAACTGGACTCTCCTGAAAAGGTTTCTCAACTTCTCGGCACCGCCTATCCCCAGGGAAATTACCAGCCTTTTGCGGAAACCATGACGGACAATGTAACAGACATTGGTAATGGTGGGGCTGACAACACAATTCACGATCCTTATTTTTTCATGGATACGAGGGAAAACCAACAAGACTCTCCCGAGTTCTATTGGTATGCATGCTATACCGCTATCGCCGCTGCCAACCAGGCTTTGGCTACTATTAGCCAGGCTGAAGATAAATCGGCTTATAGTGCACAGAAAGGAGAAGCATTGATCGCAAGGGCATATGCCCACTTCATGTTAGTCAATTTCTTTTCCAAATTCTACGACCCCGCAACAGCCGCATCCGATCCCGGAATACCTTATGTGACCGAGCCTGAAACTGTTTTTATTAAAGACTATGACAGGAAAACGGTTCAGTACGTATATGATATGGTAGAAAAAGATTTGCTGGAAGGTCTTCCACTCATCAATGATAATAATTACACGATCCCGAAATATCATTTCAACCGCGCCGCCGCGAATGCCTTTGCTACGAGGTTTTATCTCTATAAGCGCGATTATACGAGTGTTGTTTCCTTTGCTACGGAAGCGATTCCAGGAAATAATTTCGGACCTAATCTACGGCAATGGAATACTGAGTACAAAAATATTACCGACGTCTCCGAGCTTTTTAAGATATATGCAAAAGCAACCGAGCCTGCCAATTTATTGCTGGTGGAAACTTCATCTCTCTGGGCGAGAAATTTTTATACAAATCGCTACGGTGTAAGCCAGGGAAAACAAAGTCAAATCATTCCACGGCCCGACCCGGTAACAGGCGGCAACTTTGCCTTTGCTATTTACTCGATTGCAGAGGGAACACACGTCTTGGTGCCCAAGATCAATGAATACTTTGTGAAGGTTTCCGTGAACGCAAACATTGGCACACCATACGTGATAGTGCCATTGTTTACAACCGAAGAAGTGTTGTTTAATCAAACCGAAGCTTATGCATACCTGGGTAATTTTCCGGCTGCGATAAAGAATTTGAATACCTACGCGAGTACACGCATTAATAACTATAGCCCATCCACGCATAATATTACGACGTCTAAGTTGCAGAGTGTATTTGGAATTGGTAGTGCCCAGGACGCAATTATTGCCGCCGTGTTATATTACCGCCGGGCTGAATTCATTCATGAAGGCATGCGTTGGTTTGACATTTTGCGATACAAATTGCCCGTGACGCATACCACGACTGATGGGCAAACACTGCAACTAACGGAAAATGACCCGCGGAAAGTTTTGCAGATACCACAATCCACCTCGCTGTCAGGTCTTGAACCCAACGCGAGATAAAGAAATGATATGAAGACACAGTACATAGCAGTCTACTTGATACTTATTGTTGCAGCGTTTTCTTCCTGCAAAAAAGAAGAAACGCTCAGTAACGTAGATAACATACCCGGCCTTGGCGGCGATGCCTGGGTACCGGGGAATATTGATCGCTGGATAGACGACAGCCTGACTGCTCCTTATAATATTGGTGTGAAATACAAATGGGACCAGGGTGAGTTACAATCAGATCTTAACCGGACGCTGGTGCCTCCAAAAGAGGAGAAAGTGATTCCGCTGATGGGTGCCATCGTAAAGGCCTGGATAGACCCTTATGTAAATGAAGCGGGAATATCATTTTTTAAAAAGATCAGTCCGAAGTTTTTTGTACTCGTTGGCAGCCCGGCCTTCAGCCAGGGCTCAATAAAATTAGGTACGGCGGAGGGCGGCAGAAAAGTGACGCTGTATGATGTAAATAGCTTTCGCATCAAAGGCATGCCGGGCTATGTGCTGAGCGATACAGAAAATGTAAAGCAGGTGTTTCATACCATTCATCATGAGTATGCACACATCCTGGATCAAACTATCAAAGTGCCGGTGACCTTTAGCCAAAACAGTGCATCTTCTTACACATCTGACTGGCTAAATGTTTCAGAAACGGAAGCGAGGTACGAAGGTTTTATTTCCCAGTATGCCATCTCGCAAGCTCGTGAGGATTTTGCCGAAATGGTTTCTCTGCTATTAGTGGAAGGGCAGGTATGGTTTGACAGCTATGTGAACAGCATTAACTATACCGGCACGACTGCAAATGGTACAACGGCGGCAATGGCAAGAGCCCGCCTCCGGCAAAAGGAAGCCGAGGTGGTTACTTATTATAAACAAGCCTGGAACATCGATTTCAGGAGCTTGCAGGCACGAAGCCGCAAAGCCATCAGCTCGTTGCTCTATTAATCTGACACCCGTTCAATTGTAATAAATGAAAAAAATTATTTTCTTCTTAGGTCTGCTGACCATCTTCTTTTCGGCCTGTAAGAAAGAAGAAAAAAGCCCGTTTGATCAAACGCCGGATGAAAGGATAAACGCGACATTGAACGAATACGCTACATTGCTGACGGATGCTCCCAATGGGTGGTTGGGCTATCTTACCAATGACAGCGGACGGGCAGGTACTTATACTTTTTATTTTAAATTTAATGACGCCAACAGGGTGATTATGTTATCTGATTTTGATTCCCTGTCAGCAGTTACACCGAAGGAAAGCAGTTACCGGTTAAAGGCTTTACA
>JBBQSI010000048.1:0-11940 GCA_038213975.1 Chitinophagales bacterium | reverse complement strand
ACGTACTCTATTTTGCCGCTCGTTACATCGATCATTATGTCCTCGATTTTACCCATATCCTCCCCCTGGCGATTTCTTACCTTATCCTTCATGATTGAGGATGCGGTTAAAAATTGCAGGGGAATATTTGGTCGTGCGCCTTCCTGGTTTACACCCGTTAAGTTTTCGTTTTCTAATGTGCCCATGTTACTATTTTTTTTGTTTGCGTTAATAGTTGAACTGTCCCAATAATTGTACCCAAGCGAATCTCGCTGGATTTCTACCTGACGCATCGGTTAAATTTTCTAATCCCTTAACTTTAGCCAAATCTTAAACATGAAACTCTTTCTGCCTGCTCTGATCCTACTCATGACGGTTACCGTTCTATCATGTTCATCTCCTGATGGTGAAACTGACGATACGGGAAAAGACTCGACCGTAATAAACATAAATGCTGCTGCCCTGGATACCGCACTAAAATTACCACGCGGTTTTAAGGCCTCTGTGTTCAGTGATAGTACGGGCAGCGCCAGGCACATTGCATTCAACAATGGCGCCTTATATGTAAAGCTTGGCGGTTTAAAGAATGGTTATGGCATTGCTATATTGAAAGATGCTGATAAAGATGGTGTCGCTGATTCGACAGAATGGTTCGGGGATTTTGGTGGAACAGGCATCGGTATCAGGAACGGATTTCTTTATGCATCTTCAAACGATGATATTTTCCGGTATAAGCTCGGCGGGGACGGCATCCCGGATTCTACCACAAAAGAAACTATTGTGCAGGGGCTCGTGAATAAGGGCCAACATGCGGCGAAGCCTTTCACGCTCGATAATGATGGGAACCTATATGTGAACATTGGTGCCCCTTCCAACTCCTGCCAAACAGATGATCGTACTGCAGGCTCTCCAGGGATGCAGCCATGCCCGATACTGGATTCAGCAGGCGGCATTTGGCAATTCCGTACGGACAAAACCAATCAACATTATGCAGATGGAAGCCGCTACTCTACGGGTATTCGCAATATTGTCGCCCTCGACTGGAATTTCGCTGCCAACTCGTTATACGGCGTACAGCACGGGCGTGATGATCTTGATAAATTGTTTCCCAAATTATTTACCGAAGACCAACGGGTGCAATTGCCTGCTGAAGAAATGTTTAAGATTAGCAAAGGAGATGATTTCGGCTGGCCATATTGTCACTATGATGGTCTGCAAAAAAAGAAACTGCAGTCACCTGAATACGGTGGTGATGGGAAAAAGACAGGAGACTGCGACGCTAAGGGTCAACCGATCTATGCTTTCCCTGCGCATTGGGCACCTAATGGTTTGATGTTCTATACAGGCAACCAGTTTCCTGAAAAATATAAGAACGGAGCATTCATTGCTTTTCATGGTTCATGGAACCGGGCTCCGCAGGAGCAGGGCGGATACAGCGTAGTGTTCCTTGCTTTCAAAGATGGCATGCCTACCGGCGATTACGAAGTGTTTGCCGATGGTTTTGCAGGTGCCACCAGGACACCTAACGGTGCCGCACACAGGCCGTGTGGCTTAACGCAGGATCCTGATGGTAATATTTATATATCCGACGACCAGAACGGGAGGATCTGGCGGGTGAGTTACACAGGGGAGTAACTAAAAATTAGGCGGCTCACACATATTGAATGCTGTAATTTCCAAAGCCCGCTAAATGTCCCTACATTCATATGTGTTAATGAAACGCACAATACTACTCGCCTGCGCAATGCTCATAGCTGCCTTTGCGGCATTCCCGCAGGATAGCACTCTTCGCACCGGCGACTCTCTCAATAATCTCCTGCTACAACAGCAATCGCAACAAATTAAGCGGTTGGAAGATCTTCGCATAGCGGACTCCGTGAGACGTGCCGAACTGGAAAATCAACTCAGGGAAGTAAGTGCGGGGGATAATGCTAAAAAGGACGAGTTAAATAAACAACTGCAAAAAATTGCGCTTGATGATTCGCTCAGGCTATTGGAGCGTCGCAGGCACATCGACTCACTTCGCCGTTTTATAACTGGCTTTGGCGTCGCGCCCTTTTTTGAAGACACCTTATTTTATGTATTCAACCGGCAAGGAAGCTTCAGCGCCCGTGAGAGGGCAGCCGCCATCACAGAACGCATAATAAAGGCGTCCGGATCAAGCTTCGGACCTGCAGATAGTTTAAAACTGATAAGTGGAGGTGTAAGTACAGATATCTACTCGGGCGCACAAATAATTATGAGTGTATCAGAAGACGATGCACTTATTGCAAATGCGACAACGGAGGAACTTGCAGGAAAATATCGCGATGCAGTCAAGCAGGCGTTGGAAAAATACCGGGCCGAAATTAGCTGGCAAACCATAGTAAAAGAAATATTGCTTGCCTTGCTGGTACTGGCGGTGCTCAGCCTGATCATCATTGGGATTAACAGAGGCATGAGGCGAGCCACCCTGTATATACAGTCACTCGAAAATACAAGGCTGAAAGGCATTCGTATCAGAAATTACACCCTCTTCAATGCTGCGCAGGAAGTAAAATTCCTGCTTTCTGTTACAGGATTTCTCCGTTGGGTTCTTATCATCATTGCGGTCTACATTTCGCTGCCGATTTTATTCAGCATTTTTCCCTGGACAAAAGGGTTCGCCGATACGCTCATCGGTTATATTCTTTCGCCGGTGAAGAAGATTTTGGTGAGTATCTGGAATTTCCTTCCAAACTTTTTCACCATCCTGGTTATCGTAATTGTCTTTTCATATTTCATAAAGGGTGTCCGGTTTTTAAAGATGGAAGTGGAGAGAGGCGATTTACAGATTACGGGTTTTTATCCTGACTGGGCTAATCCCACATTCCAGATCATTAAAATCTTAGTGTACGCCTTTATGTTAGTCGTCATTTTCCCGTACCTGCCGGGCAGTGACAGCCCAGCCTTCAAGGGTGTGTCCGTATTTCTTGGTCTGCTTTTTACTTTTGGCTCCGCCGGTTCACTCAGCAATATCATTGCCGGGCTGGTACTTACTTACATGCGTGCTTTTCATATAGGTGATCGCGTAAAAATTGGAGATATCACCGGCGACCTCATAGAAAAAAATCTTTTGGTAAGAAGAATACGCACCATAAAAAACGAGATTATCTCGATACCTAATTCCAATGTGATGAATAGTCACATAATTAACTATAGCAGTGGTGCGCTCGATAGAGGCCTGATCGTATATACCACCATCACCATTGGCTACGATGTGCCTTGGCGGCAGGTACATGCACTGTTGATCGCTGCTGCCTCCGCTACAGAACTCACTGAAAATGACCCTGCGCCTTTTGTATTACAAACCGCGCTCGATGATTTTTTTGTAAGCTACCAGCTGAATGCCTACACGAAGCATCCCAACAAACAGGCAGTTATTTATTCACAGCTTCACCAGCACATCCAGGATAAATTTAATGAGGCAGGCGTCGAGATCATGTCACCGCATTTCACTGGCCTCCGCGATGGCAATAAAACGACAATCCCCGGGGATTACCTGCCAAAAAATTATAAGGCGCCCGGTTTCAATATGCAGTGAGTTACCGATTTTGCTGGCTGAGCAACCATCCTTCTCACGTTCAACTTTATTAGCACCAAATGGACATAGGACTTTACACCTTCGCAGATATTGCATCGCATCCCATATCAGGCCAATCCATAAGCCCGGAGCAGCGCATGAAAAATCTGCTGGAAGAAATTCAATTAGCTGATCAGCTAGGCCTCGATGTTTTCGGAATAGGAGAGCATCATCGCCCCGAATACCTTGTGTCTTCACCGGCAACTGTATTAGCGCCGCGGCAGTCCTCGCTGAAAGCATTAAGCTCTCCAGTGCGGTTACGGTTCTCAGTTCCGATGATCCTGTCCGGATATACCAGCAATTTGCTACAGTTGACCTGTTATCCGGCGGCCGGGCAGAGATCTTTGCGGGCAGGGGCTCCTTCATCGAATCTTTTCCGCTTTTTGGCTACAACCTGGATGATTATAATGAATTGTTTTCTGAGAAACTCGAAATGCTCATCCGAATTAACGAAGCAGGGCACATAAACTGGGAAGGAAAGTTTACCCAGGCCATCAATAATTTAAGCGTTTAACCGCGGCCGTTACATGATAAATTGCCAATATGGGTGGGTGTAGGTGGTACCCCTGAATCAGTCGTAAGGGCTGCGGAATATGAATTGCCAATGGCACTCGCCATCATCGGCGGAAGTCCTGCCCGTTTTGCACCATTTACGAAATTGTATAGGCAGGCCTATAAGCAAGCAGGTCATCCTGCGGAAAAATTGCAACTGGGCATCAATTCACAGCTATACGTAGCTGACAGTACGCAACAGGCCCGCGATGAATTTTATCCACCTTATGCCGAGGTAATGGCACATATCGGGAAGGAGCGTGGCTGGTCGCGCATGGGCCGTCATGATTTCGATGCCGCTACCTCCCAACACGGAGCGTTGGTGGTCGGTAGCCCGCAGGAGGTCATTGATGAAATTTTATATGAACACGAGCTTTTTGGCCATACAAGATTCCTGGGGCAAATGAGCCTGGGTGCTATGCCACACGATAAAATCCTTCACGCTATTGAACTCCTGGGGGATAAAGTAGCACCTGCAGTGAAGAAACATTTGAAGACTGCGCCGGCTAAAGCCGAATGAGCTTCACAATATTATCTCAAAATAGTCACCTGGAACAAGCCGATCAAAATTCCCATTCCAATCCATTAGAAATACTGTAGTTCAGCTTTGGCGTAGAGGCTGCTGGCTCGCTGTCGAATAAGTAATACCAGGAAGTGGTAAGCGCCAGACGCTTAAATATTTTGTAAGAAAACCGGAGCTCATTCAAAACACGAAAGTCAGAGAAGTCTTTGAATAGTGGTTGATAAAACAGTGTACCGGAGATTTCCAGTTCTTCAATTGGTTTCAGAGAACCTGTGATATAGCTGCTGCTGCGTACGTCATCATGTATAAGCGGTGGGTCAATATTCTCACGTTCATTTTCAAACATGGCCGCTGTGGCCACATATAGCGTAAAATTTGGTGAGTTCTTTATCTTCCATCTCGGGCCCGTTCCAGCCAGGAAGCGATGCCTGATACCTGTAACATTATTTTGCTGGAGCTGTGTAAACACCTCCCATCTTAGGACCTTGGTCAACTTGTGATTGTAACGCACGTGATAAAAAATATTGTTGGTAAAAGACTGCCCATTCGCCCGAAGCAGGTTGTAGTTTACCAGGACAAGATAAAGATCTTTAGGACGCTTGTATTCTGCATTGGCATTAGCATTTATGCTAAGCACTTGGGAGGCGTTTTGTTGAAAAAGAAAGCCCGTTCCAATCTTTCCAAACCAGCCTGTGGTATCACTATGAAGGCGCTGATTTTCGACATTTACAATTTGAGCGATTGTAGCTCTTGTGATAAACAGCGAAAAAATTAATATAAAGCATGTTTTGAGCATGGCGGAATATACGAAGATTGGCTCTGTGGAAAATTGCAGAAAATCTGAATTGCAAATCAAGTGTTTGGAAAAGGAAAAGTCGCCTGGCAGTGAGGGCTCGTTCGGTCAAAATAACTCGAATTTTTTCATAAAATCGACACTACTATAAATTACTACGAAAGCACCAAAACCTATCCACGCCCATTTAACCCTGTTTCTTTTGTAATCATCAATTAGGAGATATTATGATATCGGGAAAATACTTTTAAAAAAATTTAGTTGCAATCGGTCAACATATATTGTATTGACGTTTAAGGTTAAAATTAATGTCGCAATTCACCTGCAAATTATCGTGGCTCAGGACGATCCGGCGACGTATATCTCATTACTTTTGAGTGATTAAAATTTAAGCCATGACAAAAAAAAATCAACCAGGATCATTTACTGGATCACTACGACAATCATTTTTCTTTTTGAAGGTGTAATGCCAGCTTTCACTTCAAATTCCCAGGCTGCCATAGAAGGTATTCGCCACCTCGGCTATCCTGATTACTTTAGAACCATGCTTACAGTTTTTAAGGTCATTGGTGCCCTTGTGTTGATCCTGCCTATGGTTTCCAGGCGGGTTAAAGAGTGGGCTTATGTTGGCTTTGCAATCACGATGATTTCGGCTTTTGTAAGTTATGCAGCAGTGGATGGTATGGGTCCACTTTTGCTGTTGCCGGTAATTTTCCTCGCTATCCTAATCACCTCCTTTTTTACCCTCCAAAAAATCGACCTGGAAAGAAAACCGAAATCGCAAAAAGACCTGCTTGTGAAAAATGTGATTGCTTAAAAAATGTTAAAGGAAAAAAGTTTTCCCACAATTTCAACGGGGACAGTCTCACTTCTCTTAAAAACTGGAGACCGGCAATCCTTCTGGCACATTTTTCGACTTTAGGCATTCATTATTCAAAATTTAAAACAACAATGATGAAAACGCCCAACCTTAAAATGCTCCTTACCGGATTAGGAGTCTGCCTGATATCAGCAAGCTTCGCGCAGGATACTACTACAGTTCTAAGCCCTGATACGACACAGATGCTGATGATTGATACAACACAGATGCCGATGACTGATACAACCAGTATGTCACCAGCAATGGTTTCGCCTGACGCAACAATGTCTACGACAACAACTGCGGCAGATGCCACCACAACGACGACGGCAGATGCAATGACAACTACAGATGCTGCAGTTACTACTGTCGATGCTACATCTACAGATGTTGCGTTAGCTAATGACAAGGCTGATAAAAAGATGGAAAAGGCTGAAAAGAAAATGGAAAAAGCCGCTGACGCAAAGAAAGACGAATAAGGCATTACATGTCCGTTTAAAAAGATCCGCAATTGGCTGCGGATTTTTTTTTGCCCGCACAGTGCCAAAAGTTTCTCAATTAACTTTGTCAACCTATGAAGAGAGTTCAGAACTTATTACATGATGGCGAGGCCCTGATTTTTGCCGCCCTGATTTTCGGACTCACGATCCTGGTTGCCACAATTGTCAACCTCTATCTTTCCAGGGAGGTGAAGAAAAAAACGCGTGAATCAAGTGTGGATCCCACAAACTTTATATTCCTTAAAAATATCATCGTCCTCACTATTTATCTCGTTGGCATTGGCTGGGCACTGCTGGTACTGCCGCTTACAAAAAACTTCGCCAAGACGATACTTGCCGGCGCAGGAGCCAGCACCCTCATCATTGGCTTTGCCTCGCAGCAGGTGCTGAGTAACATGATGAGTGGTATTTTTATCATTCTGAACAAACCTTTTCGCATTCACGACCGGATAATGATCCAGGGTAACGAGGGCACGGTAGTCGAGATCAACTGGCATGATACGGTGATCGAGGATGACAAACAAAACAGGGTGATCATTCCCAATTCAATGATATCTAATAACGTGGTAAAAAATCTCAATAAAAATTTACCGGGGGAGGAAGCCTGATCAGCATTCATAAGGAGGTACGCAAAAAACTCCAAATCAATATCTTTATTTGAAAAAGGATTGAAGAAGATATCCCGCTTCGCCATTTGGATCGCTATTCTTGTTGGCATAATGATCTCCGGTACTGCTGGTTACATGGTCGTGGAAAGCTATACTTTCATAGAAGCCCTTTACATGACGGTGATCACCCTCAGCACCATCGGGTATGGCGAAACGCATCCACTCAGCGAGACAGGAAAGATTTTCAATATTTGTTTTATCATTTTTTCATTTGCCGTTTTCACTTATGCCCTTACCAATCTTACGAGCCTTATAGCGAGCGGCGATATGGCACTTTATTTTAAAAAACGCAGGCTTATGAAGGCGATAGAGAAATTTTCCAATCACATAATCATATGTGGCTTTGGCCGCCACGGCCAGCAGGCGGCAAAAATTTTGGCTAAAGGGAGCACTGATTTTTTGGTCATCGATACCTCGCCTGCGCCGGTCGGTTATTGGCTGCCTGACAACCGTAAGTTGATATATATGGTCGGCGATGCTACGGACGATGAAGTTTTGCTAAAAGCGGGCCTTGGAAAAGCCAGGGTACTTTTGACAACTTTGCCCGAAGACGCAGATAATGTGTTCATAGTGCTTTCGGCAAGGGCAGTCAACAAATCTTTGAACATTATCAGCCGGGCCCAGGCGAAAAGTACAGAGGCCAAACTTCATAGCGCGGGTGCCAATCACGTGGTTCTGCCAGAGGTGTTGGGCGGCACACACATGGCCACGCTCATTTCCAAGCCTGACTTAATTGAATTCATCAACAACCTGTGGGGTGATGGAATTGAATCGACCAATTTAGAGACATTTTCCTTTGAAGAATTGCCGGAGGAACTCAAAGGGCGAACGGTTCACGAAATTATCTGCTGGAATGAAACCGGGGTGAACTGCCTGGGTATCCAGGATGAAGAAGGTAAATTTTACATCAATCCGTCGCGGGAAACACAGATCAAAGAAAAAATGAAAATTCTGCTATTTGGCTCAACGGCACAAATAGCAGAATTGAAACGCTATTTGAAAGAAGCGTCCACTTAGATAGCCGCAATATCGTAAGACGTAACGCCGGGTACTGCAGAAGCGTAAAGCCCTTCAGCGTTTGGCATATTAGGCATCTTCGCATCCCAGGCATAAACTTCAGGATGAATGTTGATACCAGAATGAATTGCCTTTTCCCAATCAATCACCTGCCCTGAGTACGTTGCCATTCTCCCGAGAATAGATGTCATGGTGCTTTTAGCGCCACGCTCCGCATCCCAGAATTTATAATCGCCTTTTGCTACCGCGGCAAATAATTCGTCATGCTCGGCCTGGTACGGCTGGTTTTCTTTTTTCTTATCAAACTGGTAAATGGGTTTTCCTTTCAGATCGGTTATGAGCGCCTGGTCAAAGAACACACGACCCTTCGTGCCGGTAATCGATTCGTTTACCTTACTCATCGTTCCTTTTATATGACGACACTGGCTGTTCATCAGCGTGCCATCCCCATAGTGAAACTCCACGTAGTGATGGTCGAAGATCTCTCCGTAGTCTTTTCCCTTGCGCACCTCACGGCCACCCATACCCTGGGCAAACTTTGGATAGTCGTCCATCACCCAGTTTATTACGTCAATATTGTGTATGTGTTGCTCTGTGATGTGATCGCCGCAGAGCCAAACAAAATAGTACCAGTTCCGCATTTGGTATTCCATCTCCGTCCATTCTGCCTGGCGTGGATGCACCCATACCCCGTCACTGTCCCAATAAACCTGGGCTGAAGTAACATCGCCAACCGCGCCGTCTTTTATCCTTTTCATCAGTTCCAGGTAAGAGGTCTGGTAGCGACGCTGCAGGCCAACCACTACATTTAGTTTTTTTCTCTTCGCTTCCTCCGCAGTTTTTAACACCCGCTGTATACCTGCCGGATCAGTAGCTACAGGTTTTTCCATGAACACATGCTTGTCCAACCTGATAGCTTCCTCAAAATGCAGTGGACGGAAACCCGGAGGTGTAGTAAGTATCACCACATCGGCAAGCGGTATTGCCTCCTTATAAGCATCGAAGCCAATGAATTTGTGATCTTCTTTGACCTGTAATCTTTTCTCCAGGCCCTTCTCTTTCAAGGCTTCCTCAATATTTTTATAGCTGCTGTCAAGCCGGTCGCGGAAGGCATCTGCCATCGCGATCAGCTGTACATTTTGCTTGGTGCTAAGTGCCTGCATTGCTGCACCTGTACCGCGTCCGCCGCAGCCTATCAACACCACTTTTATGGTATCATCGGCGCCGGAAAAAAAGTTGCCTTTTGAAAACATTGGCATTGCCAGCACTCCACCGGCTGCCAGCGAAGTTTGCTTTATGAATTTCCTTCGGGAGTTAGATCCCTGGTCTGTGTTCATGATTATTATATTTTAGTTGTTGTAGATCAATATTTATCGAGATAGAGTGCAAAGAACTTTTCTACTTCGTCAGCCGAAGGCGCAACTAGCGGCCTCGCGATCCGGAAACCAATAAAGGGAGCATCAGCATTCCACCACCTGCTGCGTGGTATTTGCGGATCACGCCTGTTCCAGTCAGTATTGGAACGGAGCCTCGCTGCACTTCGGAGTTCAGTTGCCATGTCCTCGTAGTTGCCTCCTTTGACCGTCCTCGGATGCCGGGATGTTTTTACAACTACAGGATCCAACGATGGTAGATCAGGGTTGGTAAAATAGTTTTCGTCATACTGATCGAGCGTCCACTCCGCCACATTGCCCAGGATATCATATAAGCCCCAGGGATTCGGTTCCTTCAATCCCGTTTTATGATATTTGTTTTCGCTGTTTGCAGCGTACCAGGCATACTTGCCCAAGCCTGTGGTATCGTTACCAAAAAA
The DNA here is from genome assembly GCA_038213975.1 of Chitinophagales bacterium. Taxonomy (GTDB): domain Bacteria; phylum Bacteroidota; class Bacteroidia; order Chitinophagales; family Chitinophagaceae; genus Ginsengibacter. Next base: position 1,635 of record JBBQSI010000048.1, on the reverse strand, counting down.
ATAAATTGTTTTAGCGCCGGCACGGCAGGCATATTCCCATTCGGCTTCCGTAGGCAGCCTGTAAAAGATACCGGTTTTTTTGTAGAGCCACCTGCAATACATAAGGGCACCATATTGCGACATGCTATTGGCCGGAAAACCGCCCTGTTTCCCCATCCCCAACGTAAGGTCAATATAGGGCGGGCTCGGACGGGTGACGGCATCGGGCTCCGGCTCGTTGCGGCTGTACTTTTCATCTTTGAAAAAAGCATCGTATTCATCATACGTCACTTCATTTGCACCGATATAAAAATCTGAAACTTTTATTTCTTTTCCCGGTAATTCATCTTCTTCGGCATTGGCATCACTCTTTTTGCCTGATCCCATTTGAAAGGTGCCTCCTTTTATTGCAACCAATGAGAAGTTGGTTGCAGATCCGGGAACTTGCTGGGTATAATTTTCAAAACCAGCTTTGGTATCCTGGGCCTGTGCAACGAGGTGGAACGACTGGAAAATAATAAGGAAAAATAAACTTCTGCTATAGCGCAATGTGAGATTCATTCAAGCAATGATAAGCGGCTTAAAGGAAAATGATTTCCGCTCGCCGGTACAACCGAAATTAAACATCTATCTCCAAAAACTATCCGGTAGTGTCAGGAGATATTTACTCAGGTGCCGCCTGGTTCAAAAAATATTGTTGAAAATGTTTGCTGCGGAAATACTTTGGAATTTCATCTTCCAACACAGCTATTTGAACTTCCGTGTTTTTCAAGCGATTGATGAGGCGCAAGGCTTTTTTCACCGGCAGGATGCTGCAGGCTTTTGTAAGCCAGTCTGCATCAGCCCCGGCTGGGGCGATCACCGTTACATTCCTGGAAGATGAAACGGGACAACCCGTGCGTGGATCCACCAGGTGGGAGTAGCGTTTGCCATTAAGTTCCAAAAATTGATAGAGGTCGCCCGAAGTCGCCACTGCCATATTTTCCAATACAATATTCTCTGCCATCAGGGTTTCCGTTTCCGGCTGATTGATCCCGATCGTCCAGCCCTGTTTGCCAGGTGGAGCTTTGCCGGCCATAATATCACCGCCGGCGTCAACCATGGATGCTTCGAGACCCAATGAAGCCAAATACTGCTGTATGCGCTGAGCGATATCACCTTTCGCAATGCCGCCAAGATCTAATTGCATGCCTGGTAACACCAGATTAACCGAACGCATGCCTGGATCTAATTTTATGTGTTCGTAGCCAACTCTTTTATTTGCAACATCCAACGAATCCTGTTGTGGCAATTTTTTCTCTCTTTTCGCAGTGCGCCACAGCCGCACGATGGGGCTCACAGTAATGTCGAATGTGCCCTTGCTTATTTTTCCGGCGTCTTTTGCTTTTTGTAGTATTTCGAACAGTGGGGCCGAGACTTGAATCCACCTTCCGCTACCAGCCTCATTGCAAAGCCTGTTGAGTTCGCTTTTGGGGAGATAATCGCTGTAGATCTTTACAAGAGAGTCAGTAAGATCGAACGCCTGGTTAACCACACTGGTTACGCTTGCAGAATCTATCGCATAAATTATAATGGTAAATGGGGATCCCATTTTCTCCCGGGTAAACGAAAATTTCCGAAGCTGGCCATCCGTTGTGTTCCAAAGAAGGACTTGAA
>JBBQSI010000047.1:0-12035 GCA_038213975.1 Chitinophagales bacterium | reverse complement strand
TATATGAAAGGTGAAATTGAAATATAAATTTCATGATAGCACCTCGTGATAGACGCTTCCGGGATCAATGGCTTGAGCAAAGAAGCGGCCCCCGCTGGAAATATTATTTGCAATTTTCTGTTGCATGGTGCATTGTAACATTCCTCAGCTTATTTTTTCTCGCAAAACTTTTTACCAATCTTTGGGAAACAGGTGGAAAAGCTTTCGTTTACATTCTACTTGGATTATCAGTGCTCACGGGTTTTTTGATAACGCATCTCACCTATACGATCAACGAGAAGAGATTAAAAAAAATTGAGGAAGGCTTAAAAGTTTAAGAGTATTATTCGAAGGTGGTGACAATTTTTTCCCGCTGCTTTCTTACTATATCGGCCACAATCCTTTCTGCATGTTCCCTGGAATTTTCAATGAATAGCCGATGGGTATTCATGCCGCCGCAGATAACTCCTGCTAAATAAATTCCTTCGACATTTGTTTCAAAATTTTCTTCGCTGTATTGCGGTTTGCAGACATCATCAGCGGACAAACTGATCCCCAGGTTTCTTAAAAATTTAAGATTTGGCTGGTAGCCAGTCATGGCAATTACCCAATCATTTTCAATTGTGATAAGGCCTTCCGAAGTTTTTATATCTACTTCGTGTTCTCGGATTTTAGCCAATTCAGCATTAAAGTAAGCATGTATCGAATTTTCGGCGATCCTGTTTTCTATATCAGGTTTCACCCAATATTTTACGCGTTCGCTTATTGCATTCCCGCGGATTACCATCGTGACTTCCGCGCCTTTTCGCCAGGTTTCCAGGGCCGCATCTACTGCTGAGTTAGCCGCACCAACCACCAACACTTTTTGAAACGCGTAAAAATGCGGATCATCATAATAATGCTTCACTTTAAGTAAATCTTCACCCGGTACGTTTAATAAGTAAGGAATATCGTAGAAGCCGGTCGCGATCACGATATTTTTTGTGTAGTAAGAAGTTTTCGAAGAAATTACCGTGAAACTTTGCTTTCCTTTCTCAACACTTTTTACTTCTTCAAAAAGCTTTACGTTCAAGTTAAAAGAAGTTGTAACCCTGCGGTAATACTCAAGCGCCTCGGTTCTTGTAGGTTTTGCATTATTACTTACAAACGGTACACCGCCAATTTCCAGGCGTTCGCTTGTGCTGAAGAATGTCATGTTAACAGGGTAGTTAAACAAGGAGTTGACGAGCGTGCCTTTTTCCAAAATCAAATAACTTAATCCGGCTTTCTTTGCCTCAATGCCACATGCGAGCCCGATAGGTCCGCCACCAACAATTACAAAATCAATAACGCCGCTTTCCATATTTTTTTCGATGAAGATTAGCTAAGTTAACAGGGATGAAAATGATAGCCGAACATTTTTTTGCAGTATTGCATCATGTCCAATTTGCTTCTACCGCTTCATCCACTTTTGCCATGCTGCATCAAGAAAAGTACTTTCGTATCACTTTTTAGTATTCTTTCAAATGAACCAGGCACTTCAAAAGTTGATTCGTGATCGTTGGCTGCTGTTGCTGGTACTGTTATGGATCGCCGTGAATGCCGGAATATTTATGGTAAAAGGTATAGTCACCGATTTTGAAGCGGAAAAATATATTTCCCAGGCAAGGCTTGTATTAAAAAATGGGCTGCCGGAGTCTGATAACTACTTTCTTTATTCAACTACTATTTACCTTATTGCCCTTAGCTTAAAATTGCGTTTGGGTTTCGGCTTAGTCGTATGTCTTCAGCTTATCATGAATCTGATATCGACGTTATTTTTTTTTCGCCTGTGTGAAAGACTGTTTAAAAACAGTACGCTGGCCTTTTTTGCAACGTCCGTTCTTTTGTTCAATGTATTCTACCAACAGTACAATACTTTCCTTTTCACGGAATCTCTATTTTATAGCCTGGTGGTTATTTATACGAGTTATTTATTGTTGTTGAAAACGTTCAGGCTTCAGCAATTCATTATCATTACCTTTTTGCTGCTTTTGCTTTGTGTTACGCGGCCGACTGGTATTTTAATGCTGGCTGCCACCATGATATATGCTGTGTTTTGGCTTTTGCGTTCAATGGCGACCTATAAAAAGCTGTTGCTGATATTGGGGAGCGCCATCATTTTCTTTTTTCTACTAAATAACTTACTTGGCTTAGGCGGTACGCTTGATTTTATGCTGCCTTTCAGGAATGAAAATATTATTTGTGGCGTAGACAGTAATATCAGGACAGATGTGTACGTACCGGAAAAAGGAAATTCACTCAGTGGGATGTTCGCTTATATCGTGCACAATCCGGCACAAGTGAGAAAGTTAGCGGGCCTTAGAAGCGTCGCTTTTTTTGGAATGACGAGAAACTATTATTCAGCCATTCATAATATTTACCTGGTTGCCTTTTTTTATCCACTTTTCGTTATGGCGGTTGTAGGAAGTTTTCGATTGGTGAAAAAACACAAATCCGCGATCATTTTTCTACTCTCAGTTGTTTTGTTTTTCTGGCTAACGACCATGCTTACCTGCGATGATTGGCACAATCGTTTTGTCCTGACGCTTTCGCCAATTTTTATACTACTTGCATTTGCCGCTTTCATTCCTCTGCGCCAAACTCCCGGATACAAAAAACCACCCATATTAGGTGGTTTTTCAAAAAAAGTGAAATGCTGATTATCGCATGAAATACATTTTACCGTATCCTTTTGTAAAGTATTGGTCTGTCTTATCGTCTTTCTGCGTGTACTTCTCCAGCGTATTACCATTCAGGTTTGTTAATACACGGTAGAGATAAACGCCATTCGCCACCTTTTGCCCAAACATATCCGTGCCATCCCATTTAAATTCTGTGATGTTTCTGCCGATATGCAGCGGACCAAGTTCATCTTTAGTGACTTCACGAATTATCTTACCCGTTACCGTCAGTATTTGAATCCTGATATTCTGCGGTACTACCTCACCCGTCACCGTGAAGACAAAGGCTGTAGAAGTAGTGAATGGATTTGGATAATTCAGCATGTTGGAGATCATGGGTTTGCTGATCACCTTGAAAGTAATATGATAATCCAGAGCGCCGGCTTTATTATCAGCAGCATCTTTTCCTGAAACTATCAGTTCATACTCTTCGTCATCTCCGGAAAGTGCCGGTGTGAAATCGATGGTCGCAGTATTTTCACCGCTTGCAAGATTTGCTGGTGTGAAGCGTACGGTGTCGTTATCGAACCGATAGCTTTTCATTGTGCCATCAGGGAAGCGGATTTGCACTTTCAGCATTGAGGTATCATCCAGTGGCTGAAACTTGCTTTCATCCTTTAGTTTAATGAGGATATGCGGCCGCGAAGAAACAATATCCCGGTTCAGGATGTGGATACCATCAAATGTCACATCCAGTGTCGGATCGTAATTGTCGGCATCTACATAGAAGTTTTGATACAGGAAATTATTAAAGTGATATTGTTCTGGCTGATCGTTGTCAGGATTGAAATCTACCAGTAAGATATTTGCACCCGAATATTGTTTGGTGTCGAGATCGTATCTAAGTAAAATTGTATCGCCGCTTACCAAAGGCTTCTGCCTTGGCAGGTTAAGCAGGTGCGTGATATTGTTATTATCAATCACCGCCAGCTTTATCTTCATACTATCGAAAGCCGGGAGGCTTATGTTTTTAAAAGCAATGCCAAAACGCAATACTTCTCCCTGCCGTAATGAATCTTTCGACGTAAAGAAGAGCGAGGGCATAAGCGCTCCTTCTGGTGCCGCATCATAATTCAATCTCCAGTAACCCAATTGGTATGGCGTCATATTGATGCTGTCCGCATTGCGCATTTGCAATTGCAGGTATGGGTAAGTTTTCGCATCGATAGACGAAATGTCAAAATCGTTCTGGGAAAGATTAGTAGTAGCGAGCAGTTTTTTATTACCAAGGGTATCTACTCCAAATATGCTTACTTTCGGATTGTCTCCAGGGGTGGCGTCTATCGAAGATCCGCGCCAATGCATTTCTTTCCAGGTAACGGCAGGGCCAAATACAGGTGAAGTAATATAACCTATAGAATCTGGCGTGACATGATCTTTAGACACCTCAATTTTATCGTAAATGCCATCTGTAAATGCAATGCCGGGAACAAAGTCAGCATTGTTTTTTTGATACATAAATATGAATGATCTGGGGCGATTGAATGAATCGATCAATACAAAACCCTGGGATTTCAAACTATGGTATAAAGAGTTGTTGGCTCCGTACGTCAGCGTATCATTTTGCCAGTCTGCAGCATAAGTATTGCTGGATGGAACGGTACCGGATGCATTCCTCACCACCACAATATAATCAGATGGAACTCGCGCCATGAATTTTACTGCACTGTCCCGCTTGGCCTGGCTAAGCAGGTTGAACTGGAAATTTGCAATGCGTTCATTTCCGCAGACAGGATCACTACCATATAATCCAGAGGGGCCAGTCTGATTTAACCACGGCTTCATAGTTACCGGGTTAAGTACGTTGAATATGATCGCAGAAACCCCGCAAAGACTTTTTGTAAATTCGGAACCGTTTACGGTCACCGTAAAATCACCTGCATTTTTCCCCCCGGTTGGAAACACTCCATTCTTTGCTGTAATGAAATTCTTAACGGATCCGAATTCCCACCTACGTGCACTGTCGAGTGTAATATTAGTCGTGTCGCTGTTCAGGTGTTGGAAATAATGTGACTGATTAACTCCGGGTGAACTTTTTGACAAATAGATGAATGAAGAGTTGTTCCAGCGGAAGTCAGCCGGATCGTTTGACGCCGGGCGCAGTGCTACTCTCCAGTAATAAACAGTACTGTCAGTGTAGGTGAATCCCGGATCAAATTCCAAGACGCCGCCTGATATACTTGCATTTTTTGTCACCTTTTTCGGGGAGTTAAAAAGTGCGGTGGTATCAATCTCCAGCACATAATCTTTGACAGTACTAACCGGGTTGGCCGTAGAGGCAAAAAGTTTTTGATTTCCAACGTTTACGATGGCGTATTCATATGGATATGCGGGCTTAGCCTCGTCTTCATAAATGAATATGTCTTTAACAATTGTATTGTTTGACTCGGAAATCTCATTTACATCGTTACCCGCATCTATTGTAATCGTAATCTTGTTCAATCCCTTGTCACGGGAAGAAATAATCGGCAGCGAAATGCTGATTGAGTCAGCAAACCGTATACCCGGAATTCTTTTTTCCAACACGAGTTCAGTGGCACCACCCGGATAGGTGCGTCTAACCTGAAACGTTATGGAGTCAGCAATTGCCTCACCAATGTTGTAAGCTTTTGCATCTAACAAAAAGCTGTTGGCAGACACAGAAATAAACTGCGGATTTACCTTCACCGATTTGTCTTCTATTACGTAGTCAGGTTTCGGGTGCGGATTTACGCGAAGAGCAGGATCACCATGCAGGGACATTTCTTCAATGTGCGTCCTGGAAAGATAATCGATGTTATAATTGTTTCCATTAAGTTTAATGATAACCTGCTTCATGATATTTCCAATAGTATTGCCGTAATTTTCCCGCGTGATCTGCAGGTAAAACTGGTTATCATAATTATTCAAATACGGCGGTACACCAAGGTGAGAGCTCGCCATGAAACCGATAGCGCCACGCTGATTGGCGAGCACAAAATTTTCGGAGATAGATAAATTATTTTGTAAGATTCTTTGTGGGTCAAAGATGTAATTGTTTCCGGCAGTACAGCCGCTGACCGCGAAAAATGGATATTTCCCCTGGTTCTTATAATAAGTCGGATCGCTCAGGTTGAACTCAAGCGTGTTGGCCGAGGAGTGTCCAAAATATGAAAGCATACTGATACCCTCGTTGAACAATTGTTCGATGCGCTGTCCGGAAACTAATTGCACGGAAGCATTAGAAGATTTTGCGAAGGTTTCTACTTTCCCGCCGTATAATGTATCCTCTATTATATCCCTGTACCCATTCATGTAATACTTAAATAAGTCACTTTCGGAGCTATCCTTACCGCCGATAACATGTACTATATTTTTCATCCACAGCTTGCTGTCGAGGGTTTGTACGGCAGAAGCCTGCACCTGCTCATATTCCTTGATCTTGGAGAGGTAGTTGCCAACCTCGGTACCAGAAACTACAGACAGCCTGCCAATAGGGATACCGGGAATCATACTGTTGAACGGCGATGATAAAAGAATATCAGAAGCAGGGTTTCCAAAAGTAGGCACCAGGTTTAATTTGTCTGCATAAGGGCTTGATTGGTTAAGGCGGTAATCACTGTACGTAATTCCCTTACCGATAAGAAAAACATATTTTGGCGAACTAAATTTATCCTTAGCCAGTTGCAGAAAATTTTTCACTGCAATGGGATGCTTCTTAATGCCATAGCCAAACTGGTCGATCAATTCATCTATGTCATAGATTTTAGCATTATAACCACCGCCCGCAGCAGAGCCGCGATAGCTTCTATACAGCTCGACGTTGTTTACTCCCGAACCATTATTATATAATATTGAATTGCTGATAATCAGGTATTCCCCCTGGTTGGCGGGAAGATTGTAATCTGTAAAATTTCGTGTTATTGAAGAAGCGAGGTTATTCACTACTGCGCCGTCTAGACTCATCAGCACAAACTTCCTTTTCGAAGCCGCGTAGGCTGGCAAAGCAAATTTTACTTTTCCCGGGGTGCTGGTGATGTCTCCAACATATCTCGAATTAGTTGTGAGGTCAAGTAAAACTGGCGCCACGCCCCCGTAATTAAAATTATCTATCACTAAAAAATTTCCGATAGATGTTGGAGCCAACTCAAAGGTATGGTTTGATTTATTGTTGAAAGTAAAAGTGCTGGCGTAGGTGACTTCAACCGAAGCAACCACGATACGATCAGTTTTTTCTGCCGCCGTAGTTTCTATAGTGATGGGTAAAAACTTATTACTTATCAGGCTTGAACTCGGGATGCCAGTGATTGTTTTTTTCAAATAGGTAAACCAGGGCATCGGATCATCAACCACGATTGTATTGTACAATTTTACCCTGATATTCCGGTTGTTCAGTGCATTTCCGGCAGCAGCAAACTTTAATGTTATGTTCGGACCCCCGGGATAGATATTCATGCTGTCGAAGCCGCCGGATAATCCATAACCGGGAGCAATGTCGTTGGAGGTCCAGCCTTCGCCAATGTCGTATGATGACGAATACACATAGCTGCCTAGCGGCAAACCATACCCTACGTTTAACTGTTTGCGATAATAGTTGCCAATCGTATTCATGAAATATGGATCCGGAGCCAGCGTGTTGCCTGCCACGTCATTCATGAAATTAGTAAGCCTCAGGTTTCCACCCGCAGCATTTACTGTAAGAAAATAACAGGAAGTATCTGTTTGAAGGCTATAATGATCACTAAGCTGGTAATCCTGGTCGCGGTAAAGTTTCGTGTCCGGCTTGCCATCATTCATTTGGCCGAAAAATTCAATATAGCCGCCTCCCGGAAGAGGGCCGCTGCTTACTGATGTATAGATTGGCACTTGCACACCGTTTCGCCATAATTGAAAATGCTCCGCCGGCGTAGATGCCAATGACAGTGCGTTAAGGGTAGGCAGTGTTATACGGGCTGCACCATCTTTCCCAACATTGAACTTATAATAAGTTTTGCTGAAATCGATCCAGCCATTATTATACGATTGACCTATCGCAAAAAGCGAGAAGGAGCAAAGTATATATAGAAAAAGTTTTTTCATCGTCAGTTAGGATACCTAATCATCTGTTTTTTTAAGGTCGAATCTTAAAGAAAAGATGTGAGTATAGAGCGGATTAGATTGATTGGCAAGATTTGAAAACGCATAGTCGATACTTACATTTTTTATCTTAAAACCAGCGCCGAGACTTGGTTGGTAAACCCACACCTTTTTTTGATTCGTAGTGTCCTCGTCTGCCAGGGCCTTTTGAAAATTGTAAATACCGCCACGTATAAAGAATACATTTTTTATCCCAAATTCCAGTCCTGCATGTGGGTCAACACTTACAGGGTCGCCACTCACCAGCGTGTTCCGTTTTCCGTCGAAGGTGAAATCCAAATCGGCCTCAGCGAGCAGGTTTACGGATGGGCCGAGCCGGAAGTTGTAAGCATTGCCAATAGTAACCCTGGGCGCTGTTACCTCTGTCGACTTCACGGGAATATCGTTCTTCGTGAGGTAAAGAACTTCCTTTTCTTTTTCAGTAAAATGGAATGACCACGCGTTGAAAGTGGTCGTAATATCTTTGGCAACTATTCCAAGGCTCCAATTATTTTTTTGCATTTTAAATCCCGCGTCAAAACCAAAACCCCAGGCATTAGCGAAGTGTCCGACTTTGCGGTAAATAATTTTTGCATTACCCCCGAAACTGATTTTCAGATCTTCGTCGTCACGGATATGTTGCGCATAAGAAAGAAGTACTGCATAATCTGCAGAAGAAAATGAAGAAATATTTCCGTAGTTCAGGCTGCCATCGGGCTCTACCAAAAAAAGCGTGTTTGGGATATCGTCAACTGCAAACCGAAGTACGGACAAGCCAACCGTTCGTTTATTATCGCTGATCGGCAGGGCAATACTGCCGTAATCATACTTGCCAATATTGTCGAAATAGCTCGCATGCATCAGGCTGAGGCTGGGGTAATCTTTAACACCTGTAAGTGCTGCCGGGTTCCAATAACCGGCGGTACCGTCAGTGACTGAGGCTACTTGTGCCGCTCCCATTCCGAGGCCCCTGGCTCCTGCACCGATATTTAAAAATTCGTTGGAATATTTCCGAAACTGAGGAAATGAAATGGTGGGGGCAATGAGAAAAATGGCTATGGATATCAGGCTTGAAAGTCTCATAAGTCCTTTGGGTAGTCTGTATAATTATTAGGGTAATGGGTAATAAAACGGTATCGTAATACTTATATTGTACTTCTCAGTTAGCTGTGCAACCTTAAAATTAAGTATTTCTCTAAGACGTGTACGCATTTAATTACGCGGGCTGGTGATAGCCGGATTCAGTTCGCGGGGGATTGTTTTTTGTACGCTAATTTTGACGGGTTTATAAAAAGCAAAATGGAAAACGTTATATCGGAGCTCAAGTGGCGCGGGCTTGTGCAGGACATTATGCCCGGCACTGAAGATCAATTACTTAAAGAGCCAACGAGTGGCTATGTGGGTTTTGATCCAACATCCGACAGTTTGCACGTAGGCAGCCTGATTCCGATTATCCTATTGGTTCATTTACAAAATTTCGGTCACAGGCCCATCGCACTTGTGGGCGGTGCCACCGGGATGGTTGGTGATCCATCGGGCAAAAGCGAAGAGCGCAATCTCCTGAGTCGTGAGTTACTCGATTACAACCTTGCCGGCGTTCGCAGCCAACTTGGGAAGTTCCTCGATTTCGGCCAGAAGATTTCCAATCCTGCCAAAATGGTGGATAATTATGATTGGTTCAGGGGCATCTCTTTTCTTGATTTTATACGTGATGTAGGCAAACACATTTCTGTAAACTACATGATGGCAAAGGATAGCGTGCGTAAAAGATTGGATGGGGAAAATGGCATGAGCTTTACCGAATTTACTTACCAGTTGGTGCAGGGTTATGATTTCTACTGGCTCTATCAAAATGAGCAGTGCAAACTGCAGATGGGTGGCAGCGATCAGTGGGGAAATATAGTAACAGGCACTGAACTTATCCGTCGCAAGGCTGCCGGTGAAGCATTTGCATTCACGTGTCCCCTGTTAACCAGGGCAGATGGAAAAAAATTCGGCAAGAGCGAAAAAGGTAATATTTGGCTTGATCCGGAGAAAACTTCTCCTTACAGCTTTTACCAGTATTGGTTGAACACGGCAGATGCGGATGCAGAAAGATTTTTGAAGATTTTCACTTTTCTGCCCCAGGAAGAAATTGAATCGCTGGTGCAGGCTCATACAGGCAATGAACACCAGCGCATCTTACAGAAGAAACTGGCGGAAGAGCTTACTTGTTTTGTTCATTCCCGCAAGGACTATGAATTTGCCGTAAAAGCATCCCAAATCCTTTTCAGCAACGATACCGCAGAATTTTTACAGGAATTATCCGAAACAGAATTACTGGAAGTAATGGAAGGAGTGCCCATGTTCGAAATTTCTAAAAATGACCTGGCTGAAAATGCGCAGATTGCCACACTGCTTCCATTTGCCAATATTTTACCGAGCAAAGGAGAAGCACGGAAAATGATTGCCGGTGGCGGTGTATTTATTAATAAAGTAAAAGTGAATTCGGCAGAAGATTTGGCGACTGATGAAGCCTTGTTGCAAAATAAGTACCTGCTGATCCAAAAGGGGAAGAAAAATTATTACCTGCTGAAAGTACTTGACTAAGAAAGCGTCTAGCCGGCTTTCTTCAGTTTTTTTGAATCGTGTATATCCTGGCGATTGTACTCTTCAATGTTATGAATGAACTTTCTTTCTTTCACCAGGAAGCCATTTCCTTTTTCGCAAAAATGGACCTTTATATTTTCGATGCTGATTGGGTTACCGTCGGGTATCTCGGCAATATTGCTGTGGCGAATGTCGTGGCCGTCAATGATCATTACTAATCCACTGCCGATTGCCTCCATTTTATTTCCATCGGTGATAAGCATGCCGGTGTCTTCTCCAAGTCCGATACCGATTGCTCCGGGATTACTCGCAATCGCCTGCGCAAGGCGCCCAAATCTGCCACGCTTTTCAAAATGGCTGTCAAAGACTACATCGTCCATGAGGCCCAGGCCTGTAGTGATCTTTACTTCACCTTTGAGATGTGCTGTACTTGCATTTCCCTCGTAGATCATCGTATTGCTCATCGCCATAGCACCGGCAGATGTACCAGCCACAATGAAGTCGCTTTCATCATGGTAGCGATTTAGAATTGTATTTAAGATTTCAGTGCCTCCAAAAGTCGCAGATAACCTCAATTGGTTTCCACCGCTAAACATTACCACATCGCAGCGACGAATGCGGTCGATATATTCTTCCTCCATAGCATCGCCCCGGCTCCTGATGGGAATTATGTCCACATCCGTGCAGCCAATTTTACCAAAAGCATTCAGATAATTTTCGCCGACCTCGTGGGGAATGGTAGAGGCAGTGGTGATCACTTCTATTCTAACGTCGGGTCCGCCGGCCTCTTCCACGATCCGGCGCAAAATTCCGAGCTCAAAAAAGTTCATGTTATTGCGGACAATTTGACCTAACTCCAGGTCGACGCCTTTATCTTCGGCACCACCAATGGCGAATAGTTTTCCTAGCGGATTTTGCATGCATTTAGTTTTGATAAGAACATTGCATCTTTCTCAAAATAAATCCAATCGAAGTACAATGTATGTAAAAACATTGCTTACAAATGTAACGGAAATGAACCTAACTGATTGTGTTACTCTCTGCAACTTATTTCTGATACAACCATTTTGCCTAATTTACAAGTCGCTGAAACGATCAAAATTCAATCATTACAATTCCTTTTAAACTGATATGCGGATAGTAGAAATAAAGGTGCTCCGTGGCCCTAACTATTGGAGTGTGCGCCGGACGAAACTGATCCAACTAATTTTAGACCTGGAGGAGATGGAAGAATTTCCAACCAATAAAATTGATGGATTTACGAAAAAATTGGAGGCCTTGTTACCCGGTTTGTATGAACACCGGTGTAGTGAAGGTGTGCAAGGTGGTTTTCTGCATCGCCTGGAAGAAGGCACATGGCTGGGCCACGTAATAGAACACATTGCCCTGGAACTTCAAACTATGGCGGGTATGGATATGGGCTTTGGCCGCACAAGAACTACCGGTAAACACGGGGAGTATCTCGTAGTGTTTGACTATATGGAAGAAGAGGTAGGCGTTTTCGCGGCAAACTCTGCGTTTAACCTTGTGCGTTACTTACTGGGTGAAGTTGAATATAATTTGGAAGAAGACGTTCAGCGCATGCGGGAGATCAGGGAGGATACCCGGCTCGGCCCATCCACCGGCGCCATCGTGCAGGAAGCTATCCGTCGCGGCATACCATATATCAGGCTCAACAAACATAGCCTGGTA
>JBBQSI010000046.1:0-12148 GCA_038213975.1 Chitinophagales bacterium | reverse complement strand
TTTGAAGCGTCCTGAAAATGGTTGACTCTTTTTTAAGTTATTAACAGGGAGACAAGATACCTGGTTTTAACTTTCATTGCGATGTTTGTTACTTTGTTGTATTCAGATTAAACGGACTTAGGCTCTGACTTCTGGGGAGTTGTCAACCTGATAGGGATACTCTGATGCGACGAAGTAGTTACTACTTTAATAATGGTTGCTTTTAGCAGCCATTATTTTTTGATACTACTTCAGAGCTGTATGCCTCCTCAAAACTCCCCTTTTTTTTCCTTCTATTATAATTTTTCCATTGTCTTTTTAGCTCACCCTCCAGCAGATAAGCCGCCCCAGGTGTCAGCCAGTTGATACTTCTGTGCGGACGTTGGGTATTATAAAAATCAATAAATTTTTTTATCTCTTTCCTGGCTTCTCCAAAGTCTTTAAAACTTAATTCTTTTTCGTCTGTAAATTCTTCCTTAATGGTTTTATTGATTCGTTCTGCTACTGCATTTTCTAAAGGGTCGCTGTTTTCGGTCATGCTGATCAACAGGTTTTTATCCAGCAATGCCGCTATGTATTGGTCGCAACAATATTGGATGCCCCTATCTGAATGATGAATACAGTTTTCCAACTGGCCGGGCTCTACTCCTTTCATTGCCATTGACAGGCTGGCAACTGCTCCGGTAGCCTTAAGCGTTTTACTCACGCAATAACCAATTATTTTCCTTGAGTATAAATCCGTAATGATGAACAAATAACAGAAGCCCGTTTTGTCTCTTAGCCACAGATAGGTTATATCGCTCACCCATATTTCATGGGCCTTCAGCGGTACTTTCTCCCTTATTAAATTCGGATATTTATGATACCGGTGATAGCTGTCAGTTGTTGTAATTTTTCTTCGGCGAAGTTTTTTGAGTAACTTATTTCGTCGCAATAAATCAAAGAACTTATCTCTTCCAATTTTGATCCGGTGGTTTTCAAATTCTCTCTCTAAAGATTTGAATAAATTCCTGCCGCTGCCACCTTTCCATATTTTCCGCTTCTTTCTTATCAGCCCAACTATTAATCCCTCGTCCAGTGCTTCCTGCTGCTGGTGTCGCCGTTGCTTATAATAAGCTTGCTTGCTATAACCCAGTATGCTGCACAGTTCTGTTACTGTGGATGTTTTGTTGTCTCTGGAAAAACTTTCAATAGTTGGGCACCAGACTTTTTTTTGATATCAATCTTTAGGTCTTCTTCAGCCACTTCAATCATCCGCTGCCAAAGATCTGCTCTCAAATTAGCTAAACGCAACTCTTCCTCCAGGGCGAATACTTTCGCTTTTAAATCTTGTAATTCTTTACTGTGCGGCATATCAGCAAAACTACCAACCTTTTGGCAGCTACGATAGGCCGTATTGCCACTATACAAACGCATCCAATACAGAATAGAACAATTACTTCTAATCCCATAAACCTTCCGCGCTTCTTCCTTGCTAAATTTACCGGCTATTACCTCCTGAACAACCTTCCATTTAAATGATTCGCTGTAGCGAATCCGCTTTTGTTTACACATTTTTAATCCTGATTTTAGTTGACTTGTCCACATTTTTGGAGTCAACCTATTTCAGGACTATACAACCACACGACCGTTGCTGCTAATCCCGATCTCTATCGGGACGTGTCTACCAGCCTGTTCCGTCGTTTCGGAATCCACCACCCGGGTAAACACTTCCTTCTTTCCAAAAAAAATCCCGACATAGCCGGGATAATTATGAGCGGAAGACCGGGCTCGAACCGGCCACCCCGACCTTGGCAAGGTCGTGCTCTACCAAATGAGCTACTTCCGCAACATGTTAAGAACTTTATTGGGACGGCAAAAATAATTATTACCGTTCCCCCATCAAAATTTATTTGAATTACTTGTATTGTGGGTTGTATAAAGTGTTACCGGGAACTTCTAAATCCGGCTTACCCTTGTACCGATGCTTGTACATCGTGTAGCACCCGCCCAGTATCAACGCAGCAAATATGATTAACTGGCAATAAAAAAGAAAACGCGAGGACGATACCCAGTTGTGACTAATGTCCCTGTCTTTTTCTTCTTCAATCTCTTGATTGTGATCCATGTCTGTTGCTTTTTAGCCGCCCAAAAGTAAAACATTGAACGTAAAATCTATTTTTTGCTTCCTACAATTTGAGAAAAAGTTTTTTTCTTTTTTATAAAATACTCCCAGGCAACACTTCCGGGAAAGACACCAGCGAATGCATGGAGGTTTTTTTTCTCACATCCCCGCAAGCGCTTCCCTGTGAACAGCCAACCTGTATAATGGAGATGCGCACTGGCAATAGAAATAAAAGATCCGAAGTTAGCCGCAACCAGTTCGCGGTAAGCGGCTATCACATCAAGACAAATCCGTACCGGGATCCGCCACCACAATTGTGTAAACGTCATATTCTTAGTCATCATCACCAGGTTGTTCCTGAAATTTAAAAATACTTTTCTTCGGCTCCCCATCGGCAAGGTGCCCCCGCCAACATGATAGACTGTAGAAGCAGGTTGTACAAAAATTTTGTAACCGGCAAGCTGCATGCGCCAGCACAAATCAATCTCTTCCTGGTGTGCTATGAAATACTCATCGAAACCGCCAAGGGAGCGAAATACATCTGAACGAACAAACAAGGCAGCTCCTGAAGCCCAAAAGATATTTATAGCATCATCATATTGACCCGTATCCGTTTCACAGGTATCGAATATGCGTCCACGTGTGAAAGGGTACCCAAGTGTGTCGATCCAGCCACCTGACGCTCCCGCATATTCGAAAGTTTTCTTGTCAGTAAATGAAAGA
Organism: Chitinophagales bacterium; assembly: GCA_038213975.1. Classification (GTDB taxonomy): domain Bacteria; phylum Bacteroidota; class Bacteroidia; order Chitinophagales; family Chitinophagaceae; genus Ginsengibacter. The sequence continues at coordinate 9,342 of JBBQSI010000046.1, read as the reverse complement.
ATTTTAGGCTGGCAGGCCCCGATACGCGTATCTGCCTCCATGAGGCTAATGATCGGCGCGATCCAGTTGGCACTTACCATCACATCGGAATTCAACAGCACGTAATAGTCTGCCTGCACCCGGTCCAGCGCGGAGTTGTAGCCTCTTGCAAAACCCTCGTTGATATTACTGAGCAACACACGTATTTCCGGAAATTCTTTTCTGACAAATGAAACAGAATCGTCTTCAGAAGCGTTGTCTGCAAGCACCACTGAAAAATTTTCATATTCAGTAGCCATTACTGAAGGCAGAAACGCTTCCAGGAAATGCTTTCCATTCCAGTTTAATATTACAACAGCCACCGAAGGTTGATTCGTCACCGGATATTAATTTGAAGACATACAAACATAAAAGTTTTAGTTTGCAGAAAGTAGTTTTTTAGACTTTGAAATTCTCTTGCTGATGCTGACGCAGCTTTTCAACTTACGGACAGGATTGGCTTTGCTGGCAGTAGCGATTGTGACCGGCACGATTTTTTACTCGAATTTTCTTGCCAGGAAAATTGAAAATGAAGAGCGCCAAAAGTTATCGCAATGGATAGCGGCTAATAAATTTATCGCCACCTCACCTGAAAATGCCGATCTCACATTAGCCAGCCAGATCCAGCAGGAAAACGCAGACATACCGATCATACAAACGAACGAAAACGACAGCATTATCGATACGAGAAATCTCGACTCGTCTGAAATCAGGCTAAACCCCGGCTACCTAAAAAACAAACTGGACGAATTCAAATCGGCCCACACTCCCTTGCTACTGGTATTGAGTGATCAGCCTTACATCGCAGATAAATATTATTACGGCGATTCACTCTTACTGAAGCAGGTAAAATATTATCCGCTGATACAGTTGCTGATAGTCGCTCTATTTATATTCATCACAGTATATACGATTTCCGTTCGGAACAAATCCACGCAAAACCAGGTATGGGCCGGGATGGCAAAGGAAACCGCGCATCAGTTGGGTACACCCATTTCCTCTCTTGACGGTTGGGTAGAAATGCTAAAGGAAAATGAAAGTAGCCGCGAGATATCCGGGGAAATGGAAAAAGATGTAAGCCGCTTAAAATTGATCAGCGACCGTTTTGGCAAGATCGGCAGTACCCCGCAACTTTTACCGGCAAACATCACCAGTGAAGTAGAGAAAATGGTTTCGTATATCCGCCGGCGATCAACAGACAAAGTAAGCTTTACAGTCACCGCTCCCGAAGAGGAGCGTGTAATGGCAAACATTTCTGAGCCGCTTTTCGATTGGGTAATAGAAAACCTGCTGAAAAATGCACTGGATGCAATGGAAGGGAAGGGTGAGATCAACGTGAAAATTTCAAATCGTCCAAAGATGGTTGTAGTGGACGTTACCGATTCAGGAAAGGGTATCAGTAAACCAAATATTGCCAAAGTCTTCAAGCCGGGGTTTACAACCAAAAAGCGTGGCTGGGGATTAGGTCTTTCTCTCGCGCGGCGTATCGTGGAGAAATTTCACAAAGGGCAACTCGTCGTCCGGTGGTCTGAGCCGGGCAAGGGCACTACTTTCCGTATCACTTTGCCCAGATAACTTTTTCAATCGATCATTTCTCCTAAATTTGCAACCCAGCGAAATCTTTTTGATGAACCGGAAATGCGGAGGTGGCGAAATTGGTAGACGCACTACTTTGAGGTGGTAGCGCCTTTAACCGGGCGTGGGAGTTCGAATCTCCTCTTCCGCACATTAGCTGTCTTAAATGACTAATTTGAGGCAGCTTTTTTTTGACGACTTTTGCTAATAATTTGAGTATTATCATGGCTACACTAATAACCTGCCCCAGCTGTAAAACGGAATTTGCCTCAGAAGACGCAATCGCTCAGTCCCTGGAAAAAGAATTCTCCGAAAAATTCCGGAAGGAAGCTGAGATAATGCGTTCGCTCATGAACGAAAAAGAGAAAAGCCTTGAGGAAAAAATGAGTGAATTTGACAAAAGAAAAGAAAGAGAGAATGACCTTTTCGCTGAAAGGTTGGCGAAGGAAAAGCAAAAACTTGAAAGCGAAATACAGGAGCGTATACGCAAGACCATTAGCAACGATTTTGAAAACAAAGTCCGGGTGCTGCAGGAAGCCAACCAGGAAAATGAAGAAAAATTAAAAACAGCGCGCCAGAAAGAACTTGACTTTCTCAAGAAAGAGCATGAACTGAAAAACAAAGAGGCGGAGCTCGAGATTGCCATGCAAAAACAACTTTCTGTAGAGCGCACATCGCTCAGCGAGCAAATACGAAAGCAGGAAATAGAAAAGAATGCCGTACGGGAAACTGAGCAGAACCTGAAAATGAAAGAACTCGAAAAGCAACTCGAAGATCAAAAAAAACTAACTGAGGAGATGCGCCGGAAGCAGGACCAGGGATCGATGCAACTACAGGGCGAGGTACAGGAGGTAGCACTGGAAGACATGCTGAAAAATGCTTATCCTTTTGACCTGATACAGGAAGTCGGCAAAGGCAGCCGGGGCGCTGACTGTATCCAGCGGGTCAGGAATAATTTCGGGCAGGAGTGCGGCAGCATTATTTATGAAAGTAAGCGTACAGAAAATTTTGGCGCCGAATGGATTGAAAAATTTAAAAAAGATATGCGCAGTACCGGCGCTGATATCGCCGTATTGGTTACTAAAAAAATGCCGAAGGAAATGGATTGCTTCGGATTAAAGGATGGCATTTGGATATGTACATTTTCAGAAGTAAAAGCACTGGCAAATGTGTTGAGAGAAAATATCATTAGGATATACAGCTCTGCCAAAAGCCAGGAAAATAGAGGGGATAAAATGCATTTGTTATATGATTACCTCACCAGCCACGAATTCAGTGAGCAATGGAAAGCAATACGGGAAGGCTTCGTGGCTATGAAGACAGGCATCCAGAAAGAGCGGGATGCAATGGAGAGGTTGTGGAAGTCGCGTGAGAAACAATTGGAAAAAGTTTTATTGAACTCCGCACATATAAAGGGTTCTATCGAAGGCATTGCCGGCCAGGATTCTATTGCTTTGGGCTTTTTGGAAGATTCGAATTTGTTAGAAGAATGAGTTGAAGACAACTTCTTTTTCAAAACGCTGCCTTAGATTTTCATTTTAGTTTTTGCTTTGGATAATCTGTTGTTAAAGACAAGCTCCTGAAGTTTTTCATTCTCTAGTTTGGTTTCATTTGTTATCTAAAACTAAAATTTATGAGATCAAAACATCTACTTCTTTCCGCAATTTTACTATTCGCTGCCTCAACGCTCACCGCCCAAATGCAAAAAGGAAACACTTTACTGGGAGGCAGTCTCAGCTTTAGTACGAGTAACTTTTCGACTGGCACACAAAAATTTACGTCAGTTTTTACTAGTATCAAGGCGGGGAAATTTATCACTGCCCGGGATGTTATCGGGGTTGGGTTACTGTATGGACATTCGAAAGCACCCGGTTTTGGAATTTATACTAACGAATACGACCAGTATGCAGGTGGCCTTTTTTATAGAAGGTATTTTCCGCTTGCAACAAAGCTTTATTTTGTGGGAGAGAGTGATGCTTTCTATAACTCCGGCCTCAGAAAAGAATATTCCAATGGAAGCAAAATTGCTACAAAACAAAACGGAGGAACTATCTCCCTGGTGCCTGGTGTCGCGTATGCAATTTTGAAAAAATTCCAGGTCGAGTTGCTCGCCCAAAATATATTTAGTCTCAATTATCAGCACACCAGATCTCGGTCAACCAGTACAGATACCGGTTTCCCAGGCACGTCAGAAACTTCCTCTAATAGCTTTTATACGAATTTAAATTTAGACAATAATTTTCTCTCCAACCTGGCGATTGGATTCAAATTCATCCTTTAGTAAGGTTAAGAAATATTATTCCACCACCCAGGCGAGACAAAGGCTTTCGAAAAAACAATACTGCAGCTTCATTTCCGTGGGGCAGTCTTTTGAAAAGGAACAATAGACTTTACCTTGATTTTGCCCGGGCAATATTTTTTGAATGTGCATGTGCTCCCGGAAGTCCACGCCACCATGTGAATACCATTTGAAGATCGCTTCTTTACAACTCCATAATAACGTTAACTGGAACTGATCATCCTCCCTGATCAGTTCCAGTTCTTCTTTTTTTAGGAACTTATGGGAGACCCTTTCAATCTTTGACGTCACAATTTCTATATCTATTCCAGTCCGTACAGATGTAGATACCAATGCAGCTGCATATTCCCGGCAATGAGAAATAGAAAAATGGTATGGATCGCCTGGAAGAAATGGCTTTCGCGTATCCGCAATCTCGATCAACCCAGAGGGAAAATCCGGGAACAAATATTTTAATAAATAGCGCCCCGCCAGATGTTGCAATCTTTTTGCCGGATGATGAATTTCGTTCTTCAGGGAAACCTCTTTCAGAAAAAAACTTTCTTCTTCTTCAATTTTCCATATAGCCAGTTTCGTCTGCTGGTTAATATTATGTTGATAAAACAAAGGCATGGCAAGAAATTATGCTATTAGTTTGCAGCACATTCAATGATTGCAAATAAAAGTACGGGCATTAAATGATTCTATCGGACAAACGAATACTTGAAGAATTAGAGAAGAAGACCATCGTCATCACGCCATACGATCGTGAAAAGTTGGGCAGCAACAGCTATGATGTACACCTGGGGAAACACCTGGCCGTCTACAAAGAAAAGATCCTGGATGCCCGCCAGCACAACGAGATAGCGCATTTTGATATTGGGGAAGAAGGTTTTGTTCTGCTTCCTGACAGGCTTTACCTGGGTGTCACGCTTGAGTACACCGAAACACATGCCCATGTGCCATTTCTTGAAGGTAAGTCATCTACGGGCCGTCTCGGCATTGATATTCACGCAACTGCAGGCAAGGGCGACGTTGGCTTTTGCGGGCATTGGACATTAGAAATTTCCAGCAAAATGCCTGTGAGGATATATGCAGGAATGCCCATTGGTCAATTGATCTATTTTCCTGTAGACGGCGAAGTAAGCATTAAATACAATGAAAAGAAAAGCGCAAAGTATAGCGGGCAGCCTGGCAAACCGGTGGAGAGTATGATGTGGAAGAATAATTTTTAGTACGCGAATCGCACGGAAAAGTGACAACACGAATTGCACGAATTTGCCTGATCCAAAGGATTATTGCATTGTGAAATGAAGACGGGCGAATTCTCCACCATTCACGCCTCATCCCAATCAAAAGGCGCCTTCTTTTAATCTCCGTGGGCCTTATCATCACACCAATTCTATCACTGTAATCTCCGGCAAAATGCCCACCCTTCCGGGGTAGCCTATGAAACCATAGCCGCGGTTTACATATAATTTCTGCCTACTGGTCTCGTATAAGCCAGCCCATTGTTTATAAACATATTGCACCGGGCTCCATTTAAAACCCGGAATTTCCACCCCGAACTGCATACCATGCGTATGCCCGCTGAGCGTGAGATCAACATCTCCGTACTGTGGGATCACCTGCGCCTCCCAATGGCTTGGATCATGACTCACCAGGATTTTGAACGGATATTTTTCACTGCCTGCATAGGCTTTCGCCATGTCACCATATTTCGGGAAGCGGGCTTTGGCACTCCAGTTTTCAATACCCATGATGGCAATTTCTTCACCTCCTTTCTGTATCGGCAGGTGTTCGTTCATCAGCAGGCGCCAGCCCAAAGTTGCGTGATGTGTGGCGAGGTTGCGGAGGTTTTGTTCTTTGGTTACGCCATCCACCGGCCAACTGACGTAGTCGCCATAATCATGGTTTCCAAAGGTGGAATAGACTCCAAGTGGCGCTTTTAACTGGCTGAAAATGTCAAGGTAGGGAACAATTTCTGTGGCCTCGTTATTTACCAGATCACCGCTGAATACAATCAGGTCGGGCTTTTCCGCCATAATCATTTCAATGCCCCGCTTCACCGCTTTTTTATTCATAAAGCTCCCGGAATGCACATCGCTGAAATGTACCAGCCGGGTGCCACGAAAAGATTCAGGTAAATTATCGAAGGCAAGTTTCACCCGCTTTACGTGGTAGTCATATTTATTAGAGAAACCATACACAAGCGTGCTGAAGAGCGTCCCGCCGGCAGCGAGCCCCAGCCAGCTAAGAAAAACTGACCGGCTAATCCCATCCCCCTCCACAACAAGGTCGTTTGGATGAGAGATAAAAAGCTTTTGGATCACCCAGGTTAGCATTCTCCTTATGTCATCGATAAAAAAGAATATGAAGGCAACAACTTTCGCGAAGAACAATCCCACTATGGTGGCGAATAAGTAGGTACGGAATGCTTTTGGTAAAAAGTCGGAACGGGTTGTCATGAACACCAGGTAGCCGACAATACCGACGATCACAACGAGCCAATAGATTGCAAAAAGAATTGACCTCGCTTTGGGAGACATGTTCATGGACACCGTCTTGAGGGCGAGATACACGTAGCGGTCCAAAAGCAGCATGATGATAATGATAATCAGAACCGCGATGGGTGAACGCATTTTACTTACAGATTGGAATCTAGTATAAACTTTGTGGCTATCAGCCCTTACTGACATGTTCCGGGCAGCTGCGAAGAAAAACATTTTCTACAAAAGAGACCAACTACAAAAAAAATGATCACCGGTCGCATGCGCATTTCTGCCAATCAGGATGGTGGGTATGCGATGAATGTGGGTATTTCGGGGATTAATAATGAGGGCGCCCGAGTAGATAGTTCCCTATTTTTATAGCTATTGGTTAAATTTGCCCGGCTAACCTTGCAGCGTCACAATGCCTTCGCTGGAAATAATCGTGGCAAATGCTTCACCCTCTTTTCTCAATCTCAACGGGTTAAGCTTCGATATTGGATTACGGTTTCTAATGGAAATAGAATTATGGGGAAAATAATCGGTATAGCGAATCAGAAAGGTGGAGTTGGGAAGACAACCACCGCCATCAACCTCGCGGCCAGCCTTGCAGTATTGGAATTCAGCACGTTATTGGTAGATGCTGATCCGCAGGCAAATACGACCACAGGTGTTGGCTTCAATTTGCAAAATGTGACTACGGGCCTCTATGATTGCATGGTGAATGATGTGCCCGCACGTGACGTGATCCTTAAAACTGAAATTCCAAACCTGGACCTGATGCCAAGTCACATTGACCTGGTTGGAGCTGAGATAGAAATGATTAATTATCCGGATCGTGAGAGTGTGTTGAAGAACATTTTGAAAGGAGTGAAGGACCAGTACGATTTTATAATCATCGATTGCTCTCCCTCTTTAGGCTTGATAACAGTAAATGCACTCGTTGCGGCAGAAAGCGTTTTAGTACCAGTTCAGTCAGAATTTTTTGCGCTGGAGGGTTTAGGGAAATTGCTCAATACTATCAAGATTGTGCAAAACCGCCTGAATACAAACCTTGAAATAGAAGGCTTACTTATGACGATGTATGATGGCAGGCTGCGTCTGTGCAACCAGGTTGTGAACGAGGTCCGCCGCCATTTTGAAGACCTGGTATTTAATTCCATTATACACCGCAATACACGACTAAGCGAAGCACCAAGCTTTGGAAAGCCTGCTATTCTTTACGACGCTGAAAGCAAGGGCGCCATCAACTACCTGAACCTGGCAAAGGAAATTTTGCAGAGAAATAGAAAGACTTTAATGAGCAATGAAGAAAAAGTACTTGAAAGTTCCGACAGCTAACAAGTACAATTTGTTTTACGATAATGAATATGACAAGCCCAAATAAAAAAGAAGCATTAGGAAAAGGAATCAGGTCGCTGCTTCAAAATATTGATGCAGACCTTTCTGCAACTGCAGGCCATTTGAATAGAGATCGCGAAAAAATATTGCCGAGCACTGCCCGTATTCCGCTGAGCCAAATAGAGGCAAACCCCGACCAGCCCCGGAAAGATTTCGATGAGAAAAGTTTGCGTGAACTTGCTGATTCTATCAAGATGCACGACATCATTCAGCCGCTCACAGTCACACGTTTATCCAGTGGCAGGTACAGGGTAATCGCCGGCGAACGGCGGCTGCGTGCGGCAAAAATGGCCGGCATCGCAGATGTGCCCGTTTACATTCGCGATACAAAAGATTCCAAAATACTTGAGCTTGCCTTGCTGGAAAACCTGCAAAGAGAAGACCTTAACGCTATTGAAATCGGCCTGAGTTATAAGCATCTCATTGATGACCTGGAATACACGCAGGAACAATTGGCCGAGCGGATGGGAAAAGAGCGAAGCACTGTCACAAACTATATCAGGCTGCTCAAGCTGCCACCGGATATACAAGCTGCTGTGCGTAACAATGCCATTTCCATGGGCCATGCCCGCGCTCTTGTGAATGTAGACAGCATTGATAAGCAACTCTACATTTTTAACGAGATCCGCAGCAAATCCCTTTCAGTAAGGCAAACGGAACAACTCGTAAAACGCTTTGCAACCGCAAACCTTCCTGCTGTTAATAATTCAATAAAACAAATACTCCCTCCCGCTCTCAAGAGAATTGAAGATAATTTAGCATCTCACTTTAGCACGAAAGTGAAAATGACGCAAAACAAAAAAGGAACGGGCAGCATCACCTTCGATTATTACTCAGTCGAAGAGCTGAATGCCCTGCTGGATAAGATGCAGGTTATCGTGGATTAAGCTTATGCTCAAAATTTTACTGCTGACATTTTTTTTCCTCTCTTTTTCGGGTTCGCTAAGCTACGTCTGTGCGCAGCGTGATACTTCCACTATCGCCGACCAAGGCAGAGTGGATATGAAAGCTAATGAGGACACATTGTTGGTTGTACGGGATGAAGTGGACAGTTCCGGAAAGAATTTGCTCGCTTTAGACACCGCCGTAAAAAAACATAATCCGCGGAAAGCCACGCTGCGCTCCGCCATTATACCAGGTTGGGGGCAGGCATACAATAAAAAATACTGGAAGATCCCCATTGTTTATGGCGCGCTCGGCACCACTGCAGGCGTCTTTCTTTACAACGTAAAAACTTATCGCCTTCTCCGGCAGGCTGTTATTTACAGGCGCGATGATGATCCATCCAACGACACGCTCATCGAACCCCGCTTCAGGGAATTAAGTACGGCAGGCCTGGTATCCAACCGCGACCTTTTCCGGCAAAATATAGACTACTCGGTACTGATATTTATTGTTTTTTGGGGCATCAAGGTGGTAGATGCCACGGTGGACGCACACCTAAAGGCTTTCGATGTATCACCTGATATCAGCTTGAAAATGCGGCCGACCCTGCTCCAAAATAACAGTGTTGCCGGTGTTTCTTTGGTCTTTTCTTTGAATGATAAGCGAAAATTCCATCGCTCTGCCCTGCCCTGATTC
>JBBQSI010000045.1:0-12528 GCA_038213975.1 Chitinophagales bacterium | reverse complement strand
GATCTTTTCTCCGGTCTGTATAATACTTCCACAGACCGTCATGCGCTGCTGAATCTTGTAAACTTGCGGGAAAAAGCTAAGAGTCATTTTAAAAGCCTGAGCGGCGGACAGAAACAGCGATTCTCGATAGCCACTACCTTAATCAATGATCCAAAAATTATTTTTTTGGATGAGCCAACAACCGGACTGGATCCACAGGCGAGAAGAAATCTTTGGGACCTGATACGTGATATACGCAACCGCGGCACCACAGTGATTATCACTACGCATTACATGGATGAAGCAGAACAATTATGTGACCGGGTAGCGATTATGGATGAGGGCGAGATCATTGCCATCGAATCGCCAGATAAATTAATAGACGATTTGGTGGCTTCCGGTTTTGAGCGTCCGAAAATGACAAAGGCAGCAAACCTGGAGGATGTATTTATTCATCTTACGGGGAAAGAATTTAGGGAAGATTGAAATATATTTGCGCCACTTTCTATAATAATAAAACGATTCTATGAAACTTACCGGACTTTTTATAATTGTTCTTTTCATGCTGTCTTGCAGCAACACAAAGAATATGCCTGTACCTGCGGTAATAGCACCGCCAATAGCCGCTGTTGATACGATGGCTAAGAAGCCCGCAATTACCAGCAGCATGGATTCATTCAGCTATGCAATGGGCGTCCAAACTGCCACCTTTTACAAATCACAGGGTGCCGCCGGTATCAACGCAGATTTGGTACGCCAGGCATACGAGGACGTATTCGCCGGCGACTCTTTGTTAATATCCCCCGATCAATGTAATATGACCATTCAAGAAAAACTACAACAATTCATGTCTGAAAAATCAACAAAGATGAAAGAAGAAGGAATCAAATTTTTAGAAGAAAACAAGAAGCGTTCCGGTGTAATTACTTTGCCAAGCGGCCTTCAGTACGAAGTGCTCAAAGAAGGTACCGGCGCTATTCCCAAGTCAACTGACACGGTGAGCGCTCATTATGCCGGTTCATTGATCGACGGTACAGAGTTCGACAATTCTTATAAGCGCGGAGAGCCCCTTACAATTCCTGTTACAGGCGTCATCCAGGGTTGGGTGGAAGCGTTGCAATTGATGCCGGTCGGCAGCAAGTGGAAATTATTTATTCCTTCCGAACTTGGCTACGGCGATCGTGGTGCCGGTGGAGCAATCCCCGGTGGTGCGGCACTCATCTTCGACATTGAATTGCTGGACATCCTTAGCAAATAAATATTCAAATGAGTGATGAACTCGAAAGCCTGAAATTTCCGATTGGCCGGGAAGAAGTTGATCATTTTGCATCAGCCACTTTTTCTGAAGATGCAAAAGAAGAGATGATGAACAGCATCAAATTCTTGCCGGCCCGGTTGGAGTATTTGCTCCAAAACCTCGACGAGCACCAGTTTGACACACCCTACCGGCCAGGTGGCTGGACGGTTCGCCACCTTGTGCATCACCTTGCTGATAGTCACATCAACGCCTACACGAGATTTCGGCTTGGGCTTACCGAGGATAATCCATCTATCAAGCCGTATGACCAGGATGCCTGGGCACTCCTGCCTGATGTGCAAATAACACCGACGAACGTTTCCGTTACTCTCCTGCATAGCTTGCACACCCGCTGGTACGATTTGCTCAAGGCTTTAAAGCCGGAAGAATGGGAGCGCACCATTCTTCATTCTGAGAAAAAGGTAAAAATGTCGCTGTGGGATCTGCTTAAAAGTTACTCGTGGCATTCAAAGCATCACCTCGCACACATCAGCAACCTGCGGGAGAGAATGAACTGGCATTAATATTCCGCGAGCCAAAAATTCAATCATGCATTGGAAGGTTTTAGCTACAGAGTATTTAACACAGCATTCTTTTTTTACCGCGAGGAAAGACAAATGTGAAAAGCCGGATGGAAACATTGTAGACGAGTACTATGTAGTGGAACTGCCGCCAACGGCCTGTGCATTGCCGATCACAGAAAATGGAGATGTTGTGATGATCAGGCAATACCGGCACCCAATCGCCGAAGTCATTCTTGAGCTGCCCGGTGGATTTCTTGAACCCGACGAGAGCCCAGAAAATGCTATGCTTCGCGAGCTGCTGGAAGAAACAGGTTATGAATTTAGCCAGGTAAAACAAGTTGGCAACATCGCAGCGAACCCCGGAGTGCTGAATAATTTCACGACGCTCTTCCTGGCAGAAGGTGGCCGAAAAGTTGCCGGACAACAGCTTGATCACAACGAAGAAATCGAGGTGGTGACCATGCCACTGGCAGAACTTAAACATCTTTTTCTGCAAAATAAAATTCCACAAGCTTTGCATGCAATGTGCATCTTTTACGCCCTTCGGGAAATGGGAGAATTGTAAATAAAGTGAGGTATAAGACCGGTTTTTAAGCTGGCACTTTGATTGTAAGATCAACCTCGCCAATCACAAATACGCTTCCACAAACAAGGATCAGGTCCTCTTTCGTTGCAGTATTTTTTGCTGCTTCTATTGCGATGTTCACGTCTGGAAACGTTTCGCCCCGGAGCCCAAAAGTTGACGCTAGTTTTTGCAGTTCATCTTCCGGCATGGCACGCGGAATGTGCGCCCTAGTAAAATAATAGCTGACTTTTGCCGGAAGCTGTTTTAAGACATTCTCTATTTTTTTATCTTTTACCAGTCCTATTACAACGTGCAATTTTTCGTGTGGAACAAGCGAGACCTGCTGCAGTAATTCACCGAATCCGTCTTGGTTGTGTGCAACATCAAGTACCAGCAAAGGATCTTCTTCAAGAACTTCCCAACGGCCAAATAAACCGGTTAGTTTTTTTACCTGTCTTAGCGCAGCTTGCATGTCCGTCACCTCAACAGGGAATTTTTTGCCAAGAGCATTAACTGCTGTGATCGCCGTCCGTAGATTTTTTTGTTGATAGCCGCCATTTAGATCGAGAAAGAATTTGGTATTTCCTTTATTTTTTTTATCAATCAGCTCGACACTCAAATTTTGTGCACTATAATCGAGCTTCCCTATCTCTAACTTTTCTTCAGCAAAAATGATATCAGCGTTTTCCTGCTTTGCTTTTACAATAAAAACTTTGCTGGTAGCCGGCGTTGATTCTCCAATTACAACCGGCACATTTTTTTTTATTATTCCTGCTTTCTCAAAGGCAATTTTCTCCAGTGTATTCCCCAGGATGTCCATGTGGTCGAAGCCAATATTCGTTATCACCGACAGTGCCGGTGTAATCACGTTTGTGCTGTCCAACCTTCCGCCAAGCCCGGTTTCAATGATGGCAATATCGGTTTGCTGCTGCGCGAAATAGGCGACGGCCAAAACGAAAGTGAGTTCAAAAAAAGAGGGACTGATTTCCTCGGAAAAACTGCGGATGTTTTCCGTAAAACTTACCACAAAATCTTCCGGCACCATCTCGCCGTTCACCCTGATTCTTTCGCGGAAATCACGCAGATGCGGAGAGGTGTAGAGCCCGGTCTTATAGCCGGCTTGCTGGTAAATGGCTGCCAACATATGGCTCGTAGAGCCTTTACCATTTGTTCCTGCAACGTGTATGCAAGCAAGTTTTTTTTCCGGGTTGCTCAAATGTTTGCAAAGCGCAAGCGTATTTGTCAGATCCGCTTTATACGCCCGCCGCCCGATCTGGCTGTAGAGCGGTAATTTGTTGTACAGATAATGAAGCGTCTGCTCGTAATTCATTTAAAATTATCTGAGATGCAAAATACATTGGAATGGAGATTGACATGCGCAAAATTTTTTTAGGAAACGATTGAAAAGGGGAAACACGAATTACTCAACGTTGAATCATGGTAGTAAGTAATTCAGGTAAATCATAAGTCAGACGTTGCTCGGGCACGAATGGTGTTTAAAACCTAAGCGACTAACTCTTCAACACGAAATTAAACAGGATGGTGCCACTTTCGATATCATCCTGGCTGGCGGGAAATTTTAGTTGCTTTGCCTTCTGAATGGCGATGTTTCTGAGGCTGGAACTGGAGGTAGTGGTGCCCCTGGCAATTGTGGCTTCTGTCACCCGGCCGGACGCATCTACTTTTATCTCGACATACACCTTGGCATTTTCATTGAAATCGTCCTGCATGGCGGGGAAGGAGATAGGACGACGACCAGAAAGTCCGCGGACAACGCTCACACCGCTACGGCCTCCCGGGGAGTTGCCATAACTATCAGGCTTACCCGTAGGGCTGCCGGCATCGCCGTTGCCGCCCTGGTTTCCCTGGTTACGAAATCCATTATCTTCTGTTGCGCCATTGCCGCCGTTTCCAGCGCCTCCTTTATAAACTACTTTTGGCTTTGGCGGGGCCGGCGTCGGGTTTGTAATAGGCGATGGGTTAACCGCTTTTGTGTTCTTTATTGTTGCTTCTTTATTTTCCTCTTTCGGTGCCTCTTTCTTCTTTTCATTTTTGAACACTGCTGCCGCTTCTGCATTGTTATCTTCATCCGCTTGTATATTTCTTGATGGAACGTCATTGGCGCGGCTGACCGATTGGCGCGACTGGATGCTCTGCCTTTCCGGTGCGGGATCTCCCTTCACCAGTGGCTGCACTGCGCCCAGCCCTTCTACTTCATTTCCGAGATTTACCTCGATCAAATCATCCACCTGCGGGATGGCTGGGACCCGCATTGGCCAGGTGTAAAAAACAGCGATGAGCAAAAAGATGCCGCAAATAATCGCAGTGTACACCAGGGCTTTCCTGTTTTTTGCGGCTTCGAAAGAATGATCAATTGCTAGTTCCACTTGTAAAAAATTATCGATCAAAAATATACAATCCTGAAAAGAAGATGGTTTCGCGATTGTTAAAAAGACTAATTGTCTCTTTTGCCAAACAGCAGGCTTCCAATGCGGACCAGGTTACTGCCATGTTCGATGGCGATCTTGTAGTCACCGCTCATACCCATACTTAAAACTGGTTTGTTGGTGAATTGACTAAAATAATCAATGTGCTTTTTAAACATATCGTGCAGTGTTCTGAATTCGTCTTTCACCAGCGACGTATCACTGGAAAAACTCGCCATACCCATTAAGCCAATCACAGACACGTTTCCCAGGGAATCCCCTTGCAAAATAATTTCACCAAGCTCCGATTCATTTAGACCAAACTTGCTCTCTTCTGTAGCGATGTGTATCTGAAGAATGCAGTTGATTTTCCTGTCAATCTTTGCTGCCTGCTTATTAATTTCTTTTAGCAACTTAAAACTGTCTACGCCTTGTATTAAGTGAATGAAGTTTACGAGATATTTTACTTTGTTTGATTGCAGGTGGCCAATGAAATGCCATTCGATATCTTTTGGGAGCCGTTCAGCTTTTCCTGTTAATTCCTGGACATAGTTTTCTCCGAAAGCTTTTTGCCCGGCGTTGTAAAGCGAAAGAATGTCTTCGTCAGGTTTTGTCTTAGACACAGCAACGAGCTTTACATCCTGCTCACCTAATTCGCCGTGAATATTTTTAAACGCCTCTAAGTCTGCTCCCATAGATTTGGTTACTTCAATATGCTTCTACTAATCACAATTCTCTGCACTTCGCTGGTCCCTTCATAGATCTGGGTGATCTTGGCGTCACGCATCATACGCTCTACATGGTATTCCTTTACGTACCCATATCCACCATGAATTTGCACTGCTTCTGTAGTCACCCACATGGCAGTTTCGCTGGCAAATACTTTTGCCATCGCGGCGCTTTCCGTGTAGTCGTTGCCGTTGTCTTTATCCCAGGCAGCCCGGAGACAAAGTAATCTTGATGCTTCGATGCGGGTTGCCATGTCGGCCAGCTTAAACTGGATGATCTGGTGATCTTTTATTTCTGTTCCAAAGGCCTTTCTTTCTTTCGAATAGGCAAGAGATCGTTCATAAGCGCCGGCCGCTATCCCCAGCGCCTGCGATGCTATACCAATGCGTCCACCGGATAAAGTCCGCATGGCGAATTTGAATCCGAAACCATCTTCTCCAATCCGGTTTTCTTTGGGCACTTTTACATCGGTGAAAGAAATGCTGTGCGTATCACTCCCGCGAATGCCGAGTTTATTTTCTTTTGGCCCGATGCTTACACCGGGGGTGCCTTTTTCTACGATAAAAACATTGATGCCATGGCTGCCTTTATCAGGGTCAGTCTGGGCGATCACCAGGTAACATGAAGCTGAATTGCCATTGGTGATCCAGTTTTTCACTCCATTTAACAGGTAGTGATCATCTTTTTCTTCCGCTGTAGTTCGTTGTGAGGTAGCATCGCTGCCGGCTTCTGGTTCACTGAGGAGGAAGGCCCCAATATATGATTTACCATCTTTTTTGCCCTGCGCCAATGGTGTCAGGTATTTTTTCTTTTGTTCTTCTGTACCGAAGGCTTCCAGGCCAAAGCAAACAAGGCTGTTGTTTACGCTCATGCAAACACTCGTGCTTGCATCTATTTTACTGATCTCCTCCATGGCCAACACATAACTGATCGTGTCCAGGCCGGAACCTCCGTAGTCCGGACTCACCATCATGCCCATAAAACCCAGGTTTGCCAGCTTCATGACCTGCTCTTTGGGAAATCTCTGCAGTTCATCTCTTTCAATCACGCCGGGCAGGCATTCGGTATTGGCAAAATCACGGGCAGCCTGCCTTATCATCAAATGTTCCTCTGAGAGTTGAAATTCCATAGCAATCTTTTGAGCCGCAAATTTAGTTTAAATGAAACGGGGAGGGGGAAAGTGAAAAGTTGAAAGTTGAAAGTTGATAGTGTAAAGTTGTAAGTGTAAGTTGAAAGTTAAATGTTGAAAGTTTGTAAAATTCGTATTCCGTAATTCGTAATTCGAAATTCATAATTCCTCATTCAATTTCTACCTTTGCGCACTTTATGAAATATCAGAATGAAATAGCCAAGCGCCGCACTTTCGCCATCATCTCTCACCCCGATGCTGGTAAGACGACGCTCACGGAGAAATTTTTATTGTTTGGCGGCGCCATTCAAACGGCGGGTGCAGTGAAAAGTAACAAGATCAAAAAGCACGCTACCAGTGACTTTATGGAGATTGAGCGCCAGCGTGGAATTTCAGTCGCAACCTCCGTGATGAGTTTTGAATACAAAGACATTCTTGTCAACCTGCTGGATACTCCCGGTCACAAGGATTTCGCAGAAGATACCTACAGAACACTGACGGCGGTGGACAGCGTAGTGCTGGTCATCGATTGCGTGAAAGGAGTTGAAGAGCAAACACGCAGGTTGATGGAAGTTTGCAGGATGCGGGATACGCCTGTAATTGTCTTTGTAAATAAGCTGGACAGGGATGGAAAAAATCCATTCGACTTGTTAGATGAAATTGAAAAAGAGTTGAAAATCGGGTTGCATCCGTTAACCTGGCCAATCAACATGGGGCGTGATTTCAAGGGTGTTTATAATCTCTATAATAAAAGCTTGCTGCTTTTTAAGTCGAATCAGAAAGCCACCGACGAGGATTACCTGCCACTCACCGATCTGTCAGACAAAGTGCTGGATGATAGAGTGGGAGAGAAAGATGCTGCGCAGCTTCGTGAAGACGTTGAGCTGCTTGATGGTGTTTACGGAGAAATCGACAGAGAGGCTTACCAGAAAGGGAAAGTGGCGCCTGTATTTTTTGGCAGCGCCATCAACAACTTTGGAGTAAGAGAACTCTTAGAAACTTTTATTGAGATCGCTCCGATCCCCCAACGCAGGGCGGTGACGACACGCAGCGTAGAGCCGACGGAAGAAAAATTCAGCGGCTTTGTTTTCAAAATTCACGCAAACCTGGATCCGCGTCACCGTGACCGCATCGCTTTCCTAAGGGTATGTGCCGGTAAGTTTGAACGCAATAAATATTTCCATCACGTGCGGCTTGACAAGAATGTGCGTTTCAGCAATCCATACAGTTTTCTTGCCCGGGAGAAAGACGTAATTGAGGAAGCTTACCCGGGAGATGTCGTCGGGCTTTTTGATACCGGCGGCTTCAAAATTGGTGATACGCTGACTGAAGGAGAAGATTTTTATTTCACCGGTATCCCGTCGTTTTAACCAGGAATCTTTTAAGAGGTAAATAATAAATAACCCATGTAAACCAAACAGTTGGAAAAAGGTCTTTTGCAACTTACTGACGAGGGAGTGGCCCAATTATTCATCCAGTTTGGCGGAAATAAGAAAATCATCGGCTGCGTAGGGGAACTTCAATTTGAAGTAATCCAATATCGCCTTTTACAGGAATATGGCGCTTCGGTTCAACTGAATTCGGTGCCATTTTATAAGGCCTGCTGGCTCACATCAAATGATCCCAAAAAGCTGCAGGATTTTGTCCGCTTCAAATCTTCTAACATCGCGGAAGATAAAGACGGGCAGTTGGTCTACTTAGCGCAAAGCGAATGGTTTCTAAACACTGAACGAACCAATAACCCAGAGATCGAGTTTCACTTTACAAGCGAGATTCATAAGTGATCGCTGCCACTTCAGCCATACATTTTAGTGCTTTGTAAGTCTTAATGTTTTTTCCTGAACGCCGTCTCTCATGAGAGTAATCAAGTAGGTTCCTTTTGCGAAACCGTTGAGATCAACGAGCACTTTATTATTTCCTCTTATTACATTTCCTGACAAAGTTTGAATCTGCTTACCACTTTGATCGCTGATGCGCAGCATGTAGCTGCCTGGCATATCACTTAAGAATGAAATTGTAGCCCTGTCGCGGGCAGGATTGGGATAAATGTTTACAACCGAATATCTTTTAATGAATTCCAGGGAGAAGATATTGCTGTAACTAGACTTACCATCCTTCTCTGTCATTTTCAGCCTGTAATAATTTTTTCCGGACAAGGGCAGCGGATCCGTAAATTCATAATAGTTGCTTCCGGAATTGGAGGAAGCCTTCACAATTCCAATCGGTTCAAACGAATTTAAATCGCTGCTTCTTTCAATGATGAACTCCTTAGTAGCCGTTTCGTTAACTGTTGTCCAAAAGAGGGCGATACTTTTTTCTACTGTCTGGCCTTTAAATTCTAACAGGGTAACCGGCAGCGCCGCGGTAGCAGTACTCAGAAAAAATCCGCTGAAACCGGACACCGGGAAAGTTACCTCCCACCATGCGTTCGCCGCTTTCCATAAAACCGTTGGCGTTATGAGCACTGCATTTTGATTTGCGTATCCGCCTGGCGCTGAAGAGCCGGAGAATGAACCATGGAACTGGCTGATCCGCATGTTGCCATTGTCAACGCCGCCTGTCGGCATCAGTGGAAACCCGAGGCTGTTTGATGTCACAAAATCATTGTAGGCATCAAACTCTGATTGCAGAAAGTAAAGCGTAATGGTGGCCTCCGATGTAGATGCATTATTTGCAGGGGCAATATCGTAGTGGCGCTGCACGTAGGGCACGCCATTGTAAGTGTTGACTGAGTTATCCAGGAAGATA
Organism: Chitinophagales bacterium; assembly: GCA_038213975.1. GTDB lineage: Bacteria > Bacteroidota > Bacteroidia > Chitinophagales > Chitinophagaceae > Ginsengibacter. Next base: position 3,131 of record JBBQSI010000045.1, on the reverse strand, counting down.
GAAGTCGTAACAGTTCCATTTAATGGCGTTGTGCCTGTTGGAGTAAGTGTAGCTATTTCGATGAAACCTTGCTGGATATTGTTCGGTGCAGTTCCTGCAATGGCCCGCGTGTCAGTAATTGGAGCATTCGCTAAAATCAACTTGAAATCAATCGGATCGCTTTTGAGCGTGAGATCAGTAGCAACAGAATTGGTCACTTCCACATAATAAGTGCCTGTTTGGCTTGGGGTAAAAGTTGAATCACCATTAACGGTTTGCACGAGCCCGGTACCTTGCCGGTACCACTTGAAAGTATTGTTAGCTGGTGTGCCACCGGGGGAAACAAATAGTTTATTGTTTTGACGGGTGATGGGAATGTTTGTTTGAGGAGCATAAGTGGCTGAAATCAAATTGCCTGAATTAGCCGTTAGAAAAGATTCTATATCTCCGAAATCAAATCTGTTGTTTTCCAGACTCATACCACTCAAACTATCAATGTTTAGTAACCCTAAAGGTACTGGACCAGATAATTGGTTGTCATTGAAGGCAACATATCGTAGCGAATCAAGACCGGCAAAGGAGTCTGGGATTTTGCCTGTCAAATCATTATTATTCAAATTCAAACCCTTTAATTTTTTCAAATTACCCATCGAAGAAGGAATGGCACCTTCTAATGAAGCAGTGCTCAATTCAAGTCCCTCAAGTTGTGTCAGATTTCCAATGGATGAGGGTATCGAATCCGTGAATAGGTTTGTTTGAAAGTCAATGAATGTAACATTAGGAAGTTCAGTAACTACGGTTGGAAAAGGTAGATACCAAAACACCGCAGCCATTGTCAAGCTTTTGAGATTGACCAGATTCTTAAAAGTTGGAGGTAATGTAGCTTCAGTTATTTTATTGTCAATCATGTAAATCCTGGTCAAGGCGGTTAGATTTCCAAAAGATGATGGAATTCTACCCGAATCAATCGCCCCGTAAAGTTCAATACCAGTGACACGGTCACCTGAAACTGTGACCCCGGTCCAGGTTTTTACCGGATTGTTCAAATCCCAGGGTTGCACGAACCGACTCCATTTTGGCCCATAAGTGCTATCAAAAAAATCCACCAAAGCCAGCGAATCCTGGACATTTACCTGGGCATAGGGTTTAACTGGTTGAACAATGCAAAAACAAGCAAAAACGATGAGTAAGGGTAGTCTCATTAGGTAATTTTAATAATTGGGAATAAATAAAGGGGAAGGTGTTTCGAAGGATCTTTAACGGTGGGCCGAAGATAATATAATCTTTGAAAAAATCAAACGGACATGAATTGATGTCGGATAATTGTTATGATCAATTATGAGCATAGGCCATTTAAAATCTGTTTACACTACCGCCGGGGTTCTTTTACAAATTTTTCAAATTTGCAGGAAGTAATAAATTTATTACTTTTAAAAAATGAAGTCTGGTGAACTCGTAAGACTCCTTATGAAGGACGGTTGGTTTGTGATAAGGCAAACGGGTAGCCATATGATAATGGAACATCCCACCAAGCCAGGGAAAATTGTTTGCCCATATCATGGCAGCCACGAAGTTGGTAAAGGATTAGAAAAGAAAATAAAAAAGGATGCAGGTATTAAATAAACAGTTTTATTATGAAAATTGAAATTATAGTTGAGAGAACCAAAACAGGTTTTTCAGCCTATGCATTAAAATATCCCGTGTACACCGCTGGTGGTTCTTTGGAAGAACTTAAAACCAATATACTGGAAGCTCTTAATCTTTTTTTTGAAAAAGAAGGCTGGGCGATTGCTCAGAATGACCTTAAAATAACTATGGACCTACCGCAGTTTTTTGAATTTTATAAAGTAATTAATGCAAAAGCGCTTTCTGAAAGAATCGGTATAAATCAAAGCCTTTTGGCTCAATATATTAGTGGAAATAAAAAGCCTTCACCGACTCAAACCACCCGGATTTTAAAAGGGGTGCAGCAAATCGGTAAAGAACTGGCCGCCATTCAATTTATTCTATAATGGCGTAGCAGATGCTGTGTTGTGGATTCAGTTCAATGAAAGGAATGTCCGGTGGACACCAGCCAGGCGGGTGGAGTTTACGTCCCAGACGTATTATCCTCAATAATGTTTAGTGTCGCGGCGGGGTTTTCACCGAACGATCCTTATCTTACAAAAGAAGTGTTCGTGAAACCCCGACGAATAAAAGAGCCTACAGTAGCTTACAGCCACCGATAAAAAACTACGGAGAATTTGAAAGTCGAAACGTGCCAGGGATTCAAGCCGATACATTTCATCGATTTGCAGGAACCCCGTAAGGATTTGTGAGTGAACTTCTTCCGGATTCAAGGAGTATTCAAAGTCGGGGTTTTCCCGAAAAAAATCGGGATAGACTATCCCTCTCACCTTGCCAGGCAATGAAAACCCCGCCGGGACACAGTATCCATAGTCGCCGATCCAAAAAACAGACAAATGCTTCCCAAATTTTCCTGAATCACCATTTTACAATGCCGGTGTAATTGTGGGGCGTAATCTTTTTCAATTCTTTTTTTACCGTTGCCTTTACATCCAGGTTGTCGATAAATTTCTCCATAGTTTCCCGCGTGATCTTTTTGTTCCCGCGGGTTAGATCTTTCAACGCTTCATAGGGCTTTGGGAATTTTTCTCGCCGAAGGATGGTCTGAATGGCTTCAGAAGTTACCGCCCAATTATTTTCCAGGTCAACTGAAAGTTTTGCCTCATTCAGCAATAGTTTGTTCAGTCCTTTGTGCAGTGAATCCATAGCCAGCAGCGTATGTGCTACGGGCATTCCAATATTCCTGATCACTGTTGAATCTGTAAGGTCACGCTGCAGGCGGGATACAGGTAGTTTCGCTGACAAGTGTTCCAGCAACGCAGTTGCGACGCCCAGATTGCCCTCCGCATTTTCAAAATCGATCGGATTTACTTTGTGGGGCATGGCACTGCTGCCTACTTCATCTTTCTTTACCTTCTGGGTGAAATATTCCATGCTGATGTAGGTCCACATGTCCCTGCAAAGATCGATGAGGATATTATTGATGCGTTTGATATTATCAAAATGCGCAGCAAGCAGATCATAATGTTCTATCTGCGTCGTGTATTGCTGCCGTTGCAATCCTAACTTGTTTTCCAGGAACTCGT
>JBBQSI010000044.1:0-12834 GCA_038213975.1 Chitinophagales bacterium | reverse complement strand
GAAGAAAATACCATCGTACTTTTTTTATCAGACAATGGACCTAATGGAATCAGATACAATGGAATGCTGAAAGGCATCAAGGGAAGTGTACATGAAGGCGGTGTTCGTGTTCCTTTTTTTATCAGTTGGAAAAATCATATAAAACCAGGGCAAATCAATGAAACGCCAATTGCCGCCATAGACATCTATCCTACACTTTTGGAGCTATGTAAACTCAATAGCATACCCGGGAGGCCTATAGCAGGAATTAGCCTGGCGTATTTGATGTTGGATGACAGTGTTTGTTTCAACGTAACACGAAATATCTACAACCATGTAAATTTTATGGAAGTGCCAACGGAAATGTATCCAGGTGGCTTCCGAAACAGCGTTTACCGGTTCGTTTATTACAACGATAAACCACAGCTTTACGACCTGCTACGAGACCCGGGTGAAAACACTGACCTGTCTCTTGTAGAAAGCTCCCTGCTGAACCAATGTTGGAACGACTACAGAACGTGGTTTACAACATCTATTACAGGCTTCAACTATCACAGGCCAATTATCCTTTCCAAAAGGGGTGCAGAACTGCCTGCATATGAAGCAACATTATCATCGGGAATAAAGTTTAAAGAAGGACATGGATGGGCTCATGATTGGATTGAACAATGGAACAGCACGTTGGATAGTATATATTGGGAAATTGATTGCAAGGATCCGGGAAATTATATGTTGGAGATAGAATATTTATGCAAGAAAACAGACGTAGGCTAATTTGTACTAAGTTAACGCCGGTGAAGGCAAGCGGGTTGTAACTTCTTTCAACCATTTCAACGGCACTCTTTTTTCGCGTCCAGCACTTCCACTCTTCGTAAATCATCCCATACTGCCTTGCCGAACTCCGTTGTATTGGCAGGCACACCGTTGTTCTCATACACTGTATTATGTCCTCCGCCGTTACCTGAAGTCGTGAAGTCATTGGCATCGCCACCAAACCATGCCCAGGCTATCCGGCCGATCCTGCGTGGCTGCACAGCGGCCAACGTATACTGCATTGCAGCAGTTACGTCGTTGTTGTTATAAATGCCATACTCCCCAATAAGAATGCACTTTTTTTGCGCCAGCACCCGGTCTAAAAAATTTTCGAGTTTTGACACGCATTGATTCCATTGGTCGTACACGTGCAAGCTATACACGATATTCTCTGCAGGGTCGGTAAATGTTTTACTGAGAATGGCACTGTTGCTTTCTTCAACGTTTTGGCAGGTCCAGGAGTTGGCTTCCTGTCCCCACCAGTTGCCTGTGGTAATTATGATGTTGGTATTGCCGGTGGATCGTATCTCGCTGATAACCGTTTGGAAAGAAGCCGCCCAAAGATCGGGACTGCTCACCTGCGGTTCATTATAGAGATCGAACCACACATACGGATTATTCTTGTACTCATTTGCCATTGTTTTCCACCAGGAAGAGGCACAGGTTAATTCGGCACCGGTAAAAATGCTGCCAACCTTGTGGTACTCCAGGATCACGACCACTTTTGCATCGGTGTACTTTTTTACAATTTCACGTACTGTGCCAAAAGTGGTGTACTGGTACTGCGGAAAATTAGTACCGCTGCATTGAAATGATGTGTAGCTGTCAAGCGAAGGAGCACCCATTAACGCCAACCGAATGGTATTGAATTTCCATTTTTTAACCACGTTGTCAAATTGAGCCGTTGTGGATTCAGGCCAGGGAAAACCAGGCCCACTTATATTTACGCCTTTTACCAGGAACTCTTTTTCCTCCGGGTCAAATATTTTGCTGCCGCATACCTTAAAACCAACTATGCCAGTATCTGCCGTAGCAGAGGTAAAGGAAACATTGGTTCCATATGCTGTGCCGGATGCATTGGTTGCGTAAGCTCGTACATGATAGGTGGTGGCTTTTTTTAAACCGCTGATATCACTGGTGAACGTCCCGGTTCCGGTACCATTCATTGTTTTGCTGTCGGCAATGGTGGGGTTTGCCGTTGTACTCCAACATATACCACGGGCTGTGATTGCCGAGCCACCATCGGCACTTATGGAACCACCACTTAAAGCCCCGTTTTCGGTGATTGCAGAAGTTGTGGATGTTTGAACAGTAGGAGCGGTGCCGGAGGGCGGCTGCGAAGATGTTTTGTTACACGATAGAAGACCGGTAACCGCTGCCAGAAAAAAGAAAGCCAACATTGTCCATCTTGATTTGTATTCTTTATTCATGCGCTGTACTTATTATTTTAACAATAGGCTTCGTGTATGCGTTCTATTGTGCAAAAAACGTGGTGACCGAACCTGCCGGCGATTCGTAAATTATGGTTCCAGCCACATTTTTGAAGGAACCGAGGGCCTTGAAATTTTCAGTGTCGTCTGTTGTGTTTTCAGCCGTCTCCCGGTGTTTGTACACCTGCCGGCCGTTGGTGCGAAAAGCGGCAAACTGTTGGCTCCGACTGCCCTTGATGGTTATGGCTATCTTCTTCGGTTTGTCTGAAACATTGATAACAACAAAGGCATCCGAGTTTTTGGTTTGATTGGCGGCAAAACCTATCAGCGACACTTCTGTGTCCATTGCCTGTGTAAGGACTACCGCCATCCCTGGCTGCCCGGCGCGGCTTACCTGCTTATAGAAGTGGTAGCCTTTTTGAATTTCAAACGTACCATCATCGTACACCCGTATAGCACAGCCCAGATTAGGGTCGGGCTTGTTCCATTGCGAAGCGGTTTGAATGCCACTCCAGGGAATGATACCATTCACTTTTGCTTCGTAAATACTGCCATGAATTTCTTTGATGAAAAGTGCATTCATCACATCGCCCCTTACCTGCCAGGCGGTGGAGGTAACCCAGGACCGCATGGCAGGCTTTTTCTGCCGGATCAATTCTGTACCCACATTGCTGTGCGGCCCAAACCAATGTCCGGATTGAATGTCGCCCACATAAAAACCGTGTGAGGTGATGAGTGCAGTGTTTTGTAAGGCTTTTGCATCCTTATACAACGCACGGGCAAAACCCCAATGGCTAAAACGGTACCAGTTGGTATTTTCTCCGGGTGTGATGCCCACTGCTTGCAACCCTGCTTTGTTTAGTGCTGGCCGTAATCGGTTGGTTATATCAACCACCTGTTCTGGCGACCAATAAAAATTATAGTCGTGTCCAACGGTGTTGGTTTCACCCAATGTACCATCAGATGGCCAACGCTTCCAGTCCTCTCCCTCGTTGTGAAGCGACACATACTTCAGCGGCAGTTTCTCCTCTTGCCGCAGGTATTTCGCCCAGCTAACCAGGTAATTGACAAGCGCCTCTTTTTTGGTGGTATCAAGATCGCGACCCCTGATGATTTTTTGTTTGGTGACATAGGAGGGTGGCCCGTACATGGTGGTGATGATCTCCAACTGGCGGCCGTCGGCCCTGTTTAGAGTAAGGCCTCGTTTGGCAAAGTCCACCATCGACCGGGTAGTCGTTTTATGATCAAAGGGCCCACTTTCTTTTTCCTGGTGCAAGGGGTCCAGGAACATTTTCAACAAACCCACTTTCAGCCCGTCGGCTCCAAAAATGAGCTCGGCAATTTTTTGTTTGTCCTTTTCCTTCAAAAACCGAAAGCCGCCATAATCCTGCGGCCACTCCGAAAAATTAAACGTTTGCGCGGTTTGCACATAATTAAAACCAAAGCCATCCCAGCTCCGAAGCTTTTGCGAAAAATCCACTTCGGCACTGATAGCCGTAAAACCGGCCGCCTGGGCAACTACTTTCTGCCCACTCAAAGAGAAAAAAAGAAAATACCATAGAAAGCGAAGCCGGTAACGTTTACAAAAGTCCATAGCTGAAATATCTGTTTTTCAATTGAAGTACGGGTTAAAAAGGAACGCTTTTTTCAGTCTCAGGGAAACAAATAATGCCATCTGAAACAATAGTTTTCGGTGAAACACAGCTCCCTTTTATTGGCTGTTGGGTTCGTAAAAATAATAACGGATTGCTCTTCCGCCTTTCATCTTATCACAGCTACAGCCCTCAGTGATTGATAAATGGTTGTGCGTAAAGCGAAAGAAATTACTGATGAAAGGATGGCTGATGATATCCCTGGCGATAGGGCCGGGGCGGTGGACAGGCTGACAACGGCATATAGCCAGCAACCGCATTTGTTTACATCTTGATGTCATAAGTATTCGCAGTTTTGATTGATTCTATTTCCGGATTTTTAAAACCCAATGGGCAGTACCTGGTATCAAATCCAACGGTCTGATGAGAAAATATCGGCGACTCTGAAAGAGACTACAAACAAGACCGATTTTCTTTCTGTTCTTCTACAAGCATTTCGTTATGACATCAATATTATCATAGTTTTCCGAAGCCCGTCATAGCCTGTCGCAACGTGAATGAAAAAAGCGTTACCGGTAACGTTTGCAACAAAAATCTTTTTTTATGAATGGCCTGAATTACAGAGAGGAAAGCAAATAATTGAAAGTAAAATGCTTGTGTAACCGTTATTCAGGGGATGCAAAAAGGCGCTTGAAAAGTAGTTTCCCGCTTCGATACCTGCTCATTCAGCAACATGAGTCGTGAAATACGTTATGTCGAAAATGTAATGAAGGAGTATACTTGCAACCAACAACCGAAATGTTTATGCCAGCCAGTGAAACAAAAGCACGCCCATCAAACCCATTACAGATACAATCGTTTCCATTACCGTCCAGGTGGCAAAGGTTTGCCGGATGGTGAGGTTGAAATATTCTTTAAACATCCAGAAGCCCACATCATTCACGTGCGAAAACATCAGGCTTCCGGCCGTAATGGAAATGACCATCAATTCGGGTTGCACGCCGCAAACAGCAATCAGGGGTTCTAAGATGCCTGCCGTGGTAATTGCCGCCACTGTGGCCGACCCTATTGCCAGGCGTAACACAGCCGCCATTGACCAGGCAAGGATCAGTGGAGAAAGCGCCATTCCGCTCATCACAGTTTTTATTTCCTCGCCAACACCGCTATTCAGCAATACCTGCTTGAAAGCTCCTCCGGCAGCAATAATCAACAGAATCATGGCCACCGCTCCCGCGGCGGATGTAAGCGACTGCATGATGCTGTCCATTGACCTGCCTTTCCTGACGCCCAAAAAATAAACTCCTAAAAGAACCGCCACCAAAAGGGCGATATTCGGATCACCCAAAAAATGCAGTGCCGATACAAACTGATTTTCTTTGGCCAGGAACATGTCCGCCACACCACTCAACAACATCAGCAAAACGGGCGCCAGGGCAATAAACACGCTGATGCCAAGACCGGGTAATTCGCCTGGCAAAAAATTTCGTTCTACAAACAGTTCAGGTTTTGGCTTATTATCCCAACTGGTGAAAAAACGGGAGAACAGGGGACCGGCGATGACCACCGTTGGCACTGCAATGGCAAAACCATACAATAAGGTGGTATTTACATCTGCGCCAAACAAAGCGGCAATGGCTGTGGGTGCAGGGTGTGGTGGCAACAACCCGTGTGCTGTGGACAGGGAAGCCGCCATCGGCATGCCTAAGTACAGCAGCGGAAGCTTTGTTGTTTTGGCCAGTGAAAAAATGAGCGGTATCAACACCAGGAAACCTGCATTGTAGATCATGGGAAATCCTATGAGAAATCCTGCCATCAAAACAGCCCATTGTATATTTTTCTTTCCAACAATACCAATGAGGCCATAAGTGATACGTTCTGCAGCGCCACTTTCCTCCAGCAACTTGCCCAGCATTGCGCCAAAGGCCATAATGAGGGCTATGCTACCCAATGTACTGCCAATACCGGCCGACACAGCCTGCACCGTCTCCTGCAGCGACAGGCCGGCCAAAAGTGCCACCACCAGCGATACAAGGATGAGGGAAAGAAAAGCATTCAGCTTAATGAACAACAACAGCACTAATAGCAAAACAATTCCAAGCGCAACTAACAGAAGACTCATAAGTGGCACAAATAAACGTGTGAGTTAGTACGCATACGACAGTTCTTTTTGAACATTAAGGCCAAACAGCCGCGCCACATTGCCACCCATTATCATTGCCTCTTCTTCTTTCGTCACCGTGTTGTTCAGCAAAGCCCTGTATTTTGCCACTTCCACATGCATCAGTTCAAAAGGGGTATCGCTGCCAAAGCATACTCTCTCTGCACCTAATGTATGAATGGCCTTCAACAGCGGTATGGAACGGATCACACTGCCGATGATGGTTATGTTGGGACATTGCTCTGCAAATTCAATAGCCGCATTTCCCATATCATGAAAATGAGCTCCACCCATGTGCACCATAAAAATTTTTGTTTCCGGGAACGCTATGGCAATTTTGGCCAACCGAAACGGATGGGTGTGTTCCGGGGCATCACCGCCAACGTGATAAGCCAGCATTTTACCGGTCTTTGCCACTTCCTCGGCCACTGCAAACGCCTCCGGGCTGTCGATGTAAAATTCATTTTGGGCGCCATTTAGTTTTACCCCGTATAAACCATAATCATAAATGCAGCGTTTTACCATGTCTCGGGCAATGGATACGCCCAAATTCGGGTCGGCCCAGCCGAAACCCAGTATCCTGTCGGGATACATTTTCATGGCCTGATACACGTATTCATTGGAAGGGGCAATCTCCCGTCGGTAGGGCGGTTGCAGCCAGGTAATCGCTTTGTCTACATTAGCAAGATCCATACGGCGAAGCAATTCCTCTAAAAAAATGCTGTTACCACCTGTGGGCTCTGGAGATATGTGCACATCGGCATCTATGGTCATAAAAACGTTTATAGTGTTATTGTATAATTTGTAATTGCTGAATGTCATCTTCATCCGGAGACCAGCTTATCTTTTGTGCCAGCACAGCGTTTAACCAGCCATCATAGGCTTTGTTTTTTGCAACCGGAATACTGGATGGTTTTGTACCGGCCAAAATCTGCATCACCGTATTAGCTGCCCACTCGCCCTGCTCAGCCGCCACCTTGGTAAAACCCAGCACGGCATAGGGCATCATAAAATCATCGCAGGTAAAAACAGGCTTTTGAATATTGGCCTGCACAAACAGTTTTGCTTCGTCGTTCTGCCAATTTTTGATGGCCCCATTTGTTGGCAAATAAACCAGGTCACTGTTTTTATTCGCTTCCAGAAACGCTGTTTTCCATTCATCAAAATCACCTGCCAAACTGTACTGTGGCGTTAATCCCAGGCGCCGAAAAAACGTATCCAGCACCTGCTGGTTTTTTTGCTCGGAAGTAGAACGTTCGGAGAGGACTACCAGTTTTTTGGCGCCAGGAAAATAATGCTGCAGGAAAATAATGGTTTTTTCAAGCGGCAATACTTCCAGCATCCCGGTGACATTCTCTGTTGGCAGGCCGTACTCCGCCGCACTCCAGTTAACCCCACAAAACACTACCGGCACAGCTGTATTTTTAAAGGAGGGCACTATTACCCTTTTAACCGCATCATCGTCCGATGCAATAATGGCATCCGGATTAAACTGCCGGATAGCCTGCAACGCAAGAAGCACCATTGAATCCAATGCAACGCCTGACAATTGCTTTGCATTCAAATAGAAGCTTTCCACCTGTGCAGAAGTTGGCAATAAGCGGCGCAAACCCGCTTCTATTGAATCGGAAGCTGCATACCCTTTGTGATACGAGTTGAGATAGAAAATTCTTTGCTGCTTGTTTGTAGTGCAACTCACCAACGCCAATGTTATGATTATACCTAACAATAGCAACTTTAAGAAAGACGGTGTCATAATTGTGCGGTTAAATCAACAAAAAAAGGGCACGCAATCAGTATAATTTCAATGCGAATATTCACTTATACCATTCTCTTCCTTCAATGCTAAAAATCATTTAACGCCAATCCCTTGACAGCTTAATTGTAATTTTTTAAAAGAAGCCAAACACTGCACGCAATTTTAAAAGGTTAGATCTCAAAAAAAGCTCCCCGGTTTTTTCTTGCTGTCATCTTAAAATACTTTAAAGTGGCTTTGAATTTTACTGGTACAGGTCATACGAAAAGCATAAGCGCCAAAATTACCGTAACAAAAAAAAATAACCAGTTACCAGAAAACTATCATTTAATCCACATCTAAATTTAAACCGGATCAACCTGATAAAGGTTAATCCGGTTTAAGACTCTTCATAAAAAGGGGTTTACAAAATAAAATCAATTGTATTCAGGTGCCTGTTCAAGCACTGGTGAACCATTTACCGTGGTAGCATTCACTTCACGCGTAGGAACAGGCATGATATAATGTTTATCCGTGCCCGTAAAGTTTACTGCATTTGCTGGTGCAAATTTTTCCGCATTTTCCTTCATCGCTTTAATCAAACGGTTGGTTCGTTTAAGATCAAACCATCTGTCGGCTTCCATAAACAGTTCCAGTGTACGTTCCTTCCAGATTGCTTCACGCATTTGTTCCTGATTTAAACCTACCAGCCCGCTAAGACCGGCTCTTGCCCGAACCTGGTTCACGTATTGCAATGCTGCGCCCGGGCCGCTCATTTCATTTTCAGCCTCTGCTTTAATAAGCAGCATTTCTGCAAAACGCAAAACCCGTGGATTTGCAGGACCCGTTTCCCAGGTGTCGTAAATAGCTTTTCCGGAAACAAACTTTTTAACGTTGTATCCTGTTGAAGTGCTTGTTTGACCGGGTGGCCTGGTTTGACCCGGGGCCGGGTAAACGTACTCCTGTGTACCTATCTTAAACGGACTACTCCCGCCTTTGTCGGGGTAGAAGTAGTCTCCAGGAACAAAGATGGAAGCCTTCTTCCGCAGATCATCAGTTTCATACATCGACACAAAAGCTTGTGTAGGATGAGCGTTTCCTTTTGTATTACCCGCGAAATTGCTGTTGCTCGACAGGAAGTTGTTATAACTATCACCAAATCCGTAATGACCAGGAGCGTCATTTACCGACTGAATTTCAAACAGCGATTCGATACTGTTTTCACCACCACCATCTATCCTGAATAGTGAAGCATATGGATTACCCTGGTAAGGTGCGGAAGAACTGAGAAATAAACCATAATTGCTACTGTTGATTACTTTGTCGGCCCAGGCCGCCGCATTAGCCCAGTCTTCAGATGAAGCTGATGTGCCTGCCTTGGTCATGTATGCTTTTGCCATCAAACCACGTGCTGAACCTTTTACCGCACGTCCTTTTGTAGCAAGTCCATTTAATGTGGCCGGCCAGGCTTCAGGAAGATTCTCGTCTGCAAATTGAAGATCTTTGAATATCTGTGTATACACTTCCGAAACGGTATTTCTTGGCTTAATCAGGTCGTTTGTGCCTGTAATGGCATTTACAATTAACGGTATGCCCCATTTGTTTTCATTTGGCACATGTGGTCTGCCACCGAAAATGCGGATGAGATTGAAGTATGCCAGTGCACGGAGAAAAGTAGCTTCCGCACGATAATGCTCCGTACTCATCACTTTCATTTCGCTAGCTGGAACTTTATTTGCGTTGTCAATTACATCATTGGCTCTTCTGATAACCGCGTAGCTCTCGGCCCATATTTCAGTAAGAACACTATTGTTTCCATTCTGTACACCATTTTGAAAATCTTGCGGGTTTCTGTCCCACTGTTGGCCACGACTGTTTACGAGATCAGCTCCGCCGTCGGCGAAAACCCACATTTTACATCCATACAGGCCTTTTGCACGGTAATCTCCACTGGCGAGGAAGTATTTATATACACCAACAGTTAAATCATCCAGGCTTTTTTCGTTGATAAAGTACTTATCGGAAGTAACGCCATTAAAATTATTCGGTTCTAAGAATTGCTTTTTGCAGCCTACAGCTAACATGGCCGAGATGAGTGTTATAATAAGATATTTATTCATGTAATTTGAATTGAAAATTATAAACCAAGATTGATTCCAAACATTAATGTTTTCGCTAATGGATACCCTGCGAAGTCCACGCCAAAGCCGTCGTTATCGTTTCTAAATGCTCCAAGATCCGGGTTATACCAGGAGTATTTGCTGAAGGTCAGATAGTCGATAGCCGTTACGTATACCCGCAGATTGGTAATACGTGCTTTTGTAAGAAGTTTTTGCGGCAGATTGTACCCCAGTGTAATGTTCTTAATTCGGAAAAAACTTCCATCTTCAATATACCGGGAAGAAAATTGCTTGTTATTGTTGTTGGTTGTTCCTGTCAGGCGGGGTGTTTTGCCATCACCAGGCTGCGCTTCACTAATCCACCTGTTGTCCCAAGCCCTCCTGGTTTGATTGATAGGATCAATGATATCCAACGCTTCAAAAAACCGCAGGTTTTGATTATAGATTTTGTTGCCATACGAACCCTGCGTTAAAACGAACAGATCAAATCCCTTGTAATTGAAACGGGTGTTAAAACCGTAAAGAAATTTTGGCAGTGGACTTCCCAATGCAACCGCATCATTTGCATCTATCTTTCCATCTGGCTGGCCGGCCATTAATTTTCCATCCGCACCTGTTCCGTTCACATCCTGGAACATCAGGTCACCTGGCTGTACGTTCTGCTGATACCTGGCATTTAGAGGGTTTGTTATACCCAATTTTGTAGCAACTGTAATGGCATTCGCATTCAGTGCATCAATCTGGGCCTGGTTTTGAAATATTTGTTGCACCTGGTATCCATAAAATACGCCATACACATCGCCAACATAAGATCTGGTGCTGTTTCCCGCTCCCAGAAAGCCCGCGCCACCTTTATCGGCCGATGCAAAACCGATGTCTTTCACCGTGCTGATGTTGCGTGAAAAGTTTGCGCCGAAATCCCAGTTAAAATCTTTTTTGTTCAAAATATTCCGATAATTAAGCTCCAGTTCAACTCCTTTGTTTTGAAATTCGCCCAGGTTTACGGTTGGTGACGGAAAACCAATGTATAACGGGGTGGGAAAGCTGCCAAGCAACAAATCAACGGTGTTCTTCTTATATAAATCCAACGTTACAAACAGATGTCTTCGTAACAAAGAAAAATCAAATCCAATGTTGCTTTGATAGGTTGTTTCCCACACTATATCAGGATTTGGAATATTGCTAAACATTGCTACAGATTGCAGGTTGCCGTTATTTCCGAAGTTAGAAATCTGTTGTCCGGTTACGTTAGAGAGATATGAAAAGGGCCGAATATTTTGAGCTCCCGTAGCCCCCCAGCCTGCACGAATTTTAAAATCAGAAATCCACTTGATATTTTCCATGAAGCGCTCATTGGAAACACGCCATGCAGCGGCGAAGGATGGAAAATTTCCGTACTTGTTCTTCCCTGGGAATTTATCCGAACCATCACGTCGAAACGTAGCTGTTAAAAGGTACTTATCGAGGTATGAAAATATTCCCCGGCCAAAGAAGGACTGCAGGCTGCTCTCGTTCATGCCACCGCCGATTGTCTGACCCAGCGCATCATAATTGTTTAAAATAACGGATGGTCTGGCAGAGCCTTCACGCTGACCACCGATATCGGAATTATTGAAATAGGTAACGTTGTGCCCGGCAGTTAATGTGACATCGAAATCACGCTTTGAAATGGTATATGTGAAGTACTGTGCTAAATCCTTTTGGTAACCGAACGTAGTACCTGCATAAAGACGATCCCTGGCATTTTCAGTATTGTTGAATCCATACTTAAATGTGGGTGCAAACGAATGCCATTTCCCATGATTGTAAGCTCCGTTCAAATCAATGTGGTAGGTGAGATTTTTTAACAGGTTCAGGTGAAGAAACAGGGTTGCGTATCCCATATACTTATTCACCAACCTCTCGTTCATAGACATTTGAGCAACCGGATTTCTTCGCAGCGCCAGGTTTCCGGCTACACCCGTTGGGCCGGACCAGCCTCCGGGTATAAAGCCCGGAAGATTGCTATACCCAAAGGCAAGAAGATCTCTGTTGCTGTTTAATAGCAGGTCGGCGTTAGTAGAACCAATTACGCGTGTAGTATCCCATCTTACGGGAAGTAGGGGTGAAGTGGCCAAAGCATCGAAGGTGGGCGAGAAATTATTGAACATTTCTACCAGGTTACTGCTGGTATAACTGCCATTAAGGTTCAAGCCAATTTTAATCCAATCACGCACCTGGCTCTCTACTCTTATCTTCATAGTATACTTCTCGAAAGCAGACGAAGGCCCGCCGATGATACCCTCCTGATTATTGTATCCCCCGGATAAATAATAATTTACTTTATCCGTTCCACCTGAAGCAGACAGATTGTATTCAGACATAGGCGCTTTTGAATACACCTGGTCTTGCCAATTCGTATTATAACCGCCATTTCCAATAGATTTCCTTACCGATTCAAACAGGTTATAATCATAATTTGGAACGTCTACCCTACTTGCTTCCGTCAAAAAATCCATATAGGTGGCACCATCAAGCATTTCAATTTGTTTGGCCAGGCGCTGTGTTCCTCTCGACGCATTGAAGTTGATTTGTGTTTTTCCTGCCTGACCTCTTTTTGTTGTAATTACAACAACGCCATTTGCAGCACGCGAACCGTAAATAGCAGTAGCCGATGCATCCTTCAATATGTCAATGCTTGCAATGTCGGCAGGGTTGATACTCGAAATATCAAAGCTTTGAAATTGCGAAGTCTTACTATTCATGTTAAACGTTTCAGTAGAGTTATAATCGGCGCCGCCCCCATTGCTCACCGGAATTCCGTCGATTACATATAAAGGCTCATTGCCACCGGGACTGTTAATACCCCTGATGTTAACCGACATGTTCGCACCAGGCTTACCACCCTTGGATGAAACCTGTACGCCGGCAAAACGACCCTGCAGTAGCTGATCGACATTTACAACCCGTACATCGGCAATGTCTTTTGCGCTGATAGAAGAAACAGAACCTGTAAGATCTTTTCTTT